>QIHJ01000430.1 GCA_003229065.1 Candidatus Dadabacteria bacterium | reverse complement strand
CGGCATTGATGTAATCGTAAACCTTCAGGAAGAGGAGCACTTTCAGAACCACGAGGGGTTCATAGTCAAGAACATACCGATAAACGACTTCAGTGCCCCCGAGCTTTCAGTATTTCAAGAGTTTATTTCATTCGTATCGCCTCACATAGACGGCGGTAAAGGCGTATTAGTTCACTGTCTTGCCGGTATGGGCAGGACTAATCTTATGCTCGCCAGTTACTTGCTCCACCACATGGGTGCAGACCCGGATTCAGCGCTTGAGGCCGTTCGCTCAAAACGCCCGGTGCATATGGTTAATTATAAGCAGGAAGAGGCTCTGAGAGAGTACTTTTACACTGTAAGAGATGCTCAAATAAGGCCTCGCAGCAGTAAAAAGTGATGTCTGTCCAATATGAGCGATAAGTAAACTTTCCTGGCATGTACAGCTCTTATCTGGTAAATTATAGAAAAACGGTTGAGGGCAGTTAATCCCCGGCATAGGAGAATATATGGGTTACTCAAAGGAGCATCTGGCACAGCTTGAATACGGGGAAGGTAAAGTTCTTTACGGCGATACGCCGCTTGCGATACTGAAGGCGTTTTTGCAGTCAGGCGTGAGTTATCTGGGAGGTTATCCGGGCTCTCCGACAGCAGGTTTGATCGACGCCATCTCTGACGCATACAAAGATGTGCTTAAAGATAAAGGCATTTACTTTGACTGCTCGGGCAACGAGGCCTCGGCTGCGTCATTGCTGTCAGCGTCAATAAGCTATCCGATACGAGGCTCGGTAAACTGGAAGATTGTCGGTACTAATGTCGCCTCTGACGCGCTGTCTCATATTTCTTCCTCCGGAGTTACAGGCGGAGCGTTGATAATTGTGGGTGAGGATTACGGTTGTGACAGTACCTGTGTGGCCGAAAGGGCGCTTCCTTTTGCTCTCAAGTCAACGATGGCAGTGATAGACCCGCGGGGCGACCTCGGACACGTGGCCAAGATGGTGCAGGCCGGGTTTGAGCTGTCTGAGTGTTCCAATATGCCTGTCATGTTTCTCCTGTCGACAAGGGTTGCTCACATAAGAAACAAGATGGTCTGTAGAGACAATCAAATACCCGCTATAAGTATGAATAACCGCCTGGATGATCTGATCACCGAACAGGAAACAATACCGCTTCCTCCCTTCACATTCGATCAGGAGAAGAAGAAGTTTCAGGAGAGGATTCCTGCCGCCAAAAAATTCATTCTCGAAAGAAAGCTAAACGAGTTTATTGAAGGCACGGAAACTAATATCGGAATTATAACCCACGGGATGATATTCAACTCGCTTATGAGGTGTCTCTATAATTTGGGTGAAGCCAACCTTTACGGCGAGACCAGGATACCAATGCTGAATTTAAATGTAACCAACCCGCTTGTCCCCGAAGAGATCATTTTATTCATGAGGGATAAGAAAGCGGTGCTTATTGTAGAAGAAGGCATGCCAAACCTGATAGAAGAACAGATACGCTCGATTGCTCAGAGGGCAAAGCTGGGGCTCGACATATTCGGGAAAGACATACTTCCCCAGGCAGGGGAATTCACGCCTGATCATATAGCTAAGGGCGTGGGCACATTCTTACTTAAAAACACTGTAAATAACTACGAAAGAGAAAAGATAAAGGAGAGAAGCGAATTTACCGAGAAGCATAAGCAAAAGGCTGCAGGATTTCTCAAAGATCCGGTAGCCAAGAGAAACCCTGTTTTCTGTACCGGGTGTCCTGAAAGGCCGATTTTTACGGCTATAAAGATTTTGGAGGAGGATTATGGAAGGTCTTACTATGCCTCGGACATCGGGTGCTACTCTATGAGCGGGCTGCCTCCGTTTGATCTCAGTAACTCTATCACCGGCATGGGCATAGGGCTTGCCTCGGCAGGGGCGTTGTCGCGGATGGCAAACAAGAGGGTCGTCTCCTTTATGGGTGACGGGACCTTCTGGCACAGCGGGCTTACCACAAGCATTTCAAACGCGGTATACAATAACCAGAACGCTATATTAATTATTCTTGAGAATTTCTGGACTTCCATGACTGGACACCACGAAAACCCTGCTTCCGGAAAGAACATGAGGCAGGAGGGAGTGGGGATGGATATCGAGAAGGCTCTTAAGGGAACGGGAGTCAGATGGATTAAGGCCGTCGACCCTTATAATCTTCAGGACTCGATCAATGTGCTCACCGAAGCGTATGAAGAGGACGAGGGGCTAAGAGTTATAATCTCACGTGGCGAATGCCAGTTGGAGAAAACCAGAAGAGAAAGGGTAGTGCTCAAGAGCAAACTGAAATCGGGTAAGCGCATGGTTCAGAAGAAACTAGGCGTTGACCCCGATTTATGTACGGGAGATCATTCCTGTATGCGGTACAACGGATGTCCTTCACTTACCCTTAAGGAAAGCCCTACGATACTTCGCGACGACCCGGTGGCTCATATAGAGCAGTCTTGCGTCGGGTGCGGTCTATGCGGGGAGATAGCACACGCTGCCGTACTTTGTCCTTCTTTCTATAAGGTGGAGATTATAGAGAACCCCTCCATGCTCGACAGGGTCGGAGCGAGGATTAACAAGTCTTTGCTTCATTTGATTTCCCGTAACGGCTGGAGCGGTTAGTAAATATCCACAGTTTAAAGCCGCCGCCCGATGTTTATCTAAGCCTTTATAGGGCAATGATTGTAAGTGCTTTGTATTATAAGCTGCGTAACTGTCTAGCTGGGTAATATAGAGAAACAACTAAAGAAACCATGCAGGGTAAAAGCGATTTAATAAAAATATTTATTCCGGCAGTAGGAGGGCAGGGCGGCGGCGTGCTCACTGAGTGGCTCGTTCAGGCCTTCTTCAGAGGGGAATTCGATGTGCAGGGTATAAGTCTGCCCGGGCTCTCTCAGAGGGGCGGGTCGACGGTCTACTATCTGGAGGCTTACCCTAAATCTACAGGTAATAAGGAAATTATATTCGCCCAGTTCCCCGTACCCGGAGAAGTGGATATCATTGTTGCTCAGGAGTTCCTGGAGCTCGGAAGGGCGCTTGAGCTCGGTTACGGGTCTGATATAACAACCATTGTAACATCAACACACAGGATATATTCTACGCTTGAAAAATTGCCTATTGGGAGTGGTATATATTCGGACGAGAATTTAAGAAAGCTCGCAAGAGCATTCTCTTCCGACTTAATAGAGCTTAACGCGCTTGAGCTCTCGAAAGCAAACGGTATGGACGAGCTTGCAGTAAACGCAATACTGCTTGGTGCGCTGTGTGCTTCAGGCGCACTTCCACTGGAGAAAAAATCCTTTACAGACGCCATTGAAGAAGTGGGCGTTGCCGTAAAATCCAACTTAAGAGCGTTTGAAGTCGGTTGGGACTATATAGATTCGAAGAAATATCAGGGGCAGGATGCAAAACCAGGGCATCCGTGGGAAAAGTTTATAGACGAGAGAGCGCAGAAATTAGAGGGGAATAGCCGGGAGGAATATCTTCTTCGTACGAATGAAATTGAATCTCAGTACCCTGTAAACATTAGAGAAATACTGGCCGAAAGCGTACTAAGGCTTAAGGAGTATCAGGATTACAAATACGCCGACCGTTATCTGGCCCAGGTATATAACGTATTCCAGATAGACGAGCGGGTGAAGGGCGGCGGGTATAAGCTTACTGAGCACTATGCGAAGAACCTAGCTTTACTAATGAGTTATGAGGACGGGATCAGGGTGGCCGAGTTAAAGATAAAATCTGAGCGGTTTAAGCGTATAAAAGAAAACATGAGGCTCAGGGACGATCAGGTGTTTAAGGTCATCGACTACCTTAAACCGGACGCCGAAGAGGTGTATGGCCTCCTTCCCTACTATCTTGTAAGCCCGGTGCTTAGTTTTACCCGGACTTCGCTTTTCAAGAAAATATGGCGGAGGAAAAGGCCTCTAACCTTTGGCCAGACACCGACTACTACATCGTTTTCAGGATTCCTGAGACTATGGCTTCTGACGAGAATAAAGTTCATGAGACCTCAGTCCTACCGATATAGAAAAGAGTATGCGCTGATCAACAAATATATGGAATCAGTAAAGGTATACTCTCAGTACGATTATAAGCTCGGATGCCTCATCGCCAAAAGCGTAGGGATGGTAAAAGGTTACGGCAAGGTGAGACGGAGGACCATGGATGCGTTTTACCGCTTCATCGATAACATTGTATTTCCCTTGAGTGAGTTTGAAAGGGACAGCAGAAAAAATTTCGATATTACGCTTGAGATAGGGGAAGAGGCTATAAAACTTATAAACGGTGAGTCGATAGACGGTATTGACAAGGCAGAAAAGCTGGTGCGTGATGTGCTCGAGCGAAGGGCTGCTTAATTCCCTTGCTTACTCTCTTTCATAGATTCTATAAATTCCTGAAATAAATAAGATGAGTCGTGAGGACCCGGTGAGGCCTCGGGGTGGTACTGTACGGAGAAGGCGGACAGTGTTTTATGCCTTATTCCTTCAACCGTATTGTCGTTTAAGTTTAGGTGTGTGACTTCCACGTCTTTTCCAAGACTCTCCCCATCCACC
>QIHJ01000266.1 GCA_003229065.1 Candidatus Dadabacteria bacterium | reverse complement strand
TTATTGGCGACGAGCTCAACCCTGTGCTCAGAAACGGAGAAAAATTATCCATTCAGTCAGTAGCGTCTCCGATTTTCGATAAAAAAGGGGATATATCAGGGGTGATCCTTCAGATTAAAGATATGGTAGGGACAAAGTTCCTGAGCAGTAAAAGCATACAGGAAATCTCTGCTTCAAAGTTCGAGAACCTTATATTGGGGTTGGCGCATGAGCTTAATAACCCACTTTCCGGCATAAGAGGCGCTGCACAGTTATTGGCAAACGATACTCAGGACAAAGAAGCGATAGAATGTGCAGGGATCATCACAAAAGAAGCTGACAGACTGCGGGCGCTCCTTGACACTCTCAAGCAGCTGGAGCCATTCGCCGAAGAGGAATTCGAGTCCCTGGATATACATGAAATCCTGATGGACATTATGTACCTTGAATCGATTACGGATAAACGCATCACCTACAAGCAGAACTATGACGTCACGCTTCCCCCGGTGCGGGGAAACGGGAATTCATTAAAGCAGGTTTTTTTAAACCTCATTAAAAACGCTTCCCAGGCAATAAAGGGCAAGGGGGAAGTCGAGGTCACTACCAGGTGGCTCACGGAACATAAGCTTAAAGGACAAAACTCGATGGCTGTAGAAATAAAAGACAGCGGCGAAGGCATACCCGGGGACTCCCTGGATAAAATATTTAATCCCTTTTATACTACTAAAAAGGAAGGATCGGGTTTGGGTCTTTTTCTGGCGTATCAGATAATTGCAAAGCACGGCGGGGCGATATTCGTAGAGAGTGAATTGGGTGAAGGCACTGTAATTAAGGTATATCTCCCTATCGCCGGCTAGGGGTGATAGAATTTAATCTGTGCAGCTAAAGGACACCGGGCTTTTGGTATGGTATCGAAATCCGGCGAAGTAAAAACCTAATATGAAAAGAAAGATACTAATTGTTGACGATGAAGAGAGTATAAGGTGGGTCCTGGGTAAAAGTCTTCAGAAAGCGGGATATGCCGTAGATTTCGCTGAGGACGGCTCAAGCGCAATTGAGAAAGCGTCTTCAGGGGGCTTCTCATCTATAATACTTGACCTGACTATGCCCGATATGAGCGGGTTTCAAGTTATGAGTGAGCTTAAGGCAGATGGAATAGACCCCCCTGTAATCATAATTACCGCACAAAATACGGTTAAAAACGCGATAGACGCTATGAAACAAGGGGCTTATGACTACATTGCAAAGCCCTTTGACCTCGACGAAGTAAATATTACGGTACAGAGAGCTATCGAAAGCTACGAGAATACGAAGAAGCTCGAGATGCTCCGCAAAGAAGGGAGCGAAACCGATACGCTTCAGGATATTGTGGGGCAGTCCCAGGTCATGCTCAATATCTATAAGATGATCGGACGTGTGGCCGAGCGTGACATCACCGTATTGATAGTGGGGGAAAGCGGTACCGGAAAAGAGCTCGTCGCACGCTCTATACACTCAAACAGCACCAGAAAAAACGAGAAGCTTGTAGCTGTAAACATTGCGGCAATCCCCAAAGATCTGCTCGAGAGCGAACTCTTCGGTTATGAGAAAGGCGCTTTTACCGGAGCCTCCCTGCCCAAGCGGGGACGGTTTGAGGAAGCCCACATGGGCACTCTTCATCTGGATGAAATCGGGGATATGCCGTCCGAGCTTCAGACAAAGCTCCTCAGAATTCTCGAGGAAAGAAAATTCTACCGTCTGGGAAGTGAAAAACCCACCCCTGTGGACGTCAGGATAATCACCTCCACCAATAAAGACCTCGAGGAAGAAGTAAGCCTGGGCAAATTCAGAGAAGACCTCTATTACAGACTAAACGCGATAACTATCGAGGTGCCCCCGCTCAGGAATAGAAGAGAAGACGTAATACCTCTCATCGACCACTTCCTGACTAAGTACTCAAAAGAGCTCGGTGTCGGAAAAAGATCAATATCCGAAGAGGCCACAGACACAATTCTCGGATACCACTGGCCCGGAAACGTAAGGGAGCTCGAAAATATTATAAAACGCATCCTTGTATTGTCATCAGACAGTATTATCACGAAAGGAACTCTGGTCGAAGCCGCCCCTCATTTAGAAGGCAGGATAAGAAAAGACCGCGACGCACTCGACAACCTGATTTCAAACGAGCTTAAGTACTTATTAAGCACCGGGGGCGATGAGAATTCAGGGAAAATTTATGACACGGTTATAAAGAGAGTCGAGAAACCGCTTATAGAATCCATACTTACATTGACCAAGGGGAATAAGAAAAAGGCCGCCCAGCTATTGGGGATTAATAGAAACACGCTGTCAAAGAAAATGGATGAGCTTAAACTTAAGAGTAACGAAAACGAATAGAGATTTCTATTTAAGATGACTTTTTTTTAAGTGAGATAGACTCGAGCCCCTCTTTGGCCGCTTCCTGCTCGGCCTGCTTTTTATTTTTTCCTATACCTTTTCCAAATAGTTTTCTTCCGAGCTTAACTTCAATGTGGAAGCACTTGTCGTGAGGAGGGCCTTCTTCAAGTACCACCTTATATTTAGGCACTTTCCGGAACTTCTTCTGAGCAATTTCCTGAAGCCTGGTCTTGTAGTCCTTGAATATCTCCTCATCACCGTTCAGGCAGTCCTTTAAGAGCTTGGTAATTATGCCGAAAACCTTTCTGTATCCGCCGTCTATGAATATAGCCCCTATTACAGATTCAAATGCACCGGCCAGGTTCGATTGCCTGTGGCTCCCTCCCGTGTTCTCTTCCCCTTTTCCAAGGAGCAACTGCTTATCGATCTTTAGCTCCTGGGCAAAGTGAGCGAAATTCATGCGGCTCACAATAGCGCTTCTCATTTTGGATAGCGCACCCTCGGTCGCCTCTGGGTACCGCTCATACAACACGCGGGCCACGACGAACCCCAGCACCGCATCGCCCAGAAACTCGAGCCTCTCGTTGCTCTCGACCGAGGTTTCGTTTGCGTATGAGCTGTGGGTAAGCGCGGTCTTTAAAAGTTTACGGTCTTTGAACTTATATTTGAGCTTCTTTTCAATCATTAACGTAGGAAATTATCATTAAGCAATTGGAAAATCAATAATTTAGAGCTATCTCTACTGCCAGTTCGTAATATTATCTTATTGGGTCCATTAGAGCAATCGGGCTAAATATTTATATATAAATCCGTATACTATGAAAATATATCCGCAGCGCTCCAAAATTTATATGAGAGGTGAGAAATGAGATACAAAATTATAGCTGTTACAACTATTTGTTTTATTATTGTGCTGAGTGCACTCGACGGCTCATACGCACAGGACGGTAAATATGAAAAAAATACCCTAAGTATTACAGGGCAGGGAAAAATAACAGCAAGCCCTGACAAGGCAAGTATAAATATCGCAGTAGAAAGTATGTCCGATACAGCGGCGGGCGCTGTTAAAGATAACTCCGAGAAGACAAATAAAGTCATCGGGGTCATTAAAGCGGGGTTGGGCGAAGACGATAAGGTATCGACCGCAGGATACAGCCTGTCACCGGTGTACGAGTACAGCAGTGAGACTAAGAAATCGGAGTTTAAGGGTTACAGGGCGGCTAATCAAATTATCGTTGAGACCCGGAACCTGAACGATCTCGGAAAGCTTATAGACGGCGTGGCGCAAGCTGGGTCGAACAGAATTGACAGCCTGATATTCGATTCGACTGAGAGGGAATCATACAAAAAACGCGCTCTTGAGATGGCCGTAAAAGACGCCAGAGCCACCGCTGAGACTGTCGCTCAGGCGGCGGGTGTAAAAATCGTAAAGATTCTGTCCATCAGGCCCACCTCCGATATACCTATGCCCGTATACCGTAATTATGAGGTGATGAGTAAAATGGCCCTTGCCGAATCATCCCCTACTCCTATTGAGCCCGGAGAGCTTACGGTGAATGCATCTGTCACTATGGTATTCGAGATACAGTGAGCAGTTAACGCTCTGGGACACATGCTTCACAGGTACAGAGGTTCCTTAGAAACTGATACGTGTAAATTCCCGTGTCGTGCTTGTCGTTCCACGTGAACTTATAGGCATAGTGTCCGACGGGATCGATCTGTAGAGGTTTGACTTTCGCGGTTTTAGCCCTTAAGGGTATAGTCTTTTTAAACGGGAGCTTCCCGGTCTTAGAGTTTTTTCTGAGCTGCCGGCAAGTGGCGCAAGGACACTCCTGACGTAATTCTTCATATAGATATATACTCTGGTGCCCGTCGCTCCAGAGGATCATGAGCGCCGTATCGCTAAACTCAGCAATCTCTTCAGGCCTGTACTGCAAGCTCTCTTCCATACTAAGGGTCAACCTCCGTCTCCCATTAGTTTACCCAATGCTGAGAGCTATTGGACACGATAATTTAGCGCGTAACCAAGAGTAAGCTCATAGTGTCCAACAACGCCCACGTTGACATCCGGGAGCCCCGGATTGTATAATCCATGAACTATGGAAGTCGATGCCGCAGCCGCGGTTGCAACTTGGTTACAGGAAGCAAAAAAGATCGTGGTTCTCACCGGTGCAGAAATCTCTCAGGAAGCGGGCCTCCC
>QIHJ01000310.1 GCA_003229065.1 Candidatus Dadabacteria bacterium | reverse complement strand
CGGACAGTTGAGCGACGCAGGTGTAGGCAGTCTCAGAAAAGCCGACTCAGAGATCGCCCGCTCGCATGAGCTTGCAGAGGAGATAAGGAAAAATCTCGATCAGTTCAGCCCCGAGGGAGACGGCAAAGCACCCTCAAGCGGCATAGCCGAGCGTCAGGACGAGATACAAAACGAGACCGGCGAGCTTTCAGAAGAAGCTAAAGAGCTCGGCAAGCAGCTGCCGATAAGCCCCGAGATAAGCGAGCTCCTAGGAGAAGCCGAAGGTTTCATGGGCAAGGCGTCAGAGAGGATAAGGGGGCAGGAGATATCAAAAGCCATATCTAATGAAGAAGAGGCTATTAAATCGCTCCAGCAGGCGAAGCAAAAAGCCCAGCAGATGATGCAGCAGTTCAGTATGAGCGCCCGCGGGCAGGGCATGCCCACGCCGATGGCTCTCGGACAGCAGCAGATGAGCGGGGGCAGGCAGGGTGTAGACACCCGCTATGTAGAGATACCGAAAGCCGACGAGTCGGAGGTAGGAAAAGACCTTAAGGAAAGAATAATGGAAGCCATGAAGGACGGCTCCCCCGAGGGCTACGGAGAGCTGAACAAAAAATATTACGACAGGATTATTAAATGAGACCGGTCTTAAAACCGCTTTTTCAAATATTAACATTAGTCCTATTGTGCTCGGCAATTAACGTGCGTGCGCAGGATCAGAACCCTGAGATTCAGGAGCCGGGGGAAATGGCAGGGCTCTTTAACACTATAGAGAACGGTATAAAGGTGTGGGACATAGAGGGGGCTTCCAAAGCGGCAGAGCAGGCGCGCGATATTGCGGCGTCCGGAGCCGATAGGGCGCGCGCTGATTATTACAACTCGATTGTCGAATTCCACAAGGGCAATTACAAGGAAGCGGGTGAATATGCAGGGAGGGCCCTCTCGTCAGAGGCCTTTGATCTGGACGAAGGATTTATAACTTTTATTGCCCGAGTTGGTGACAATGCTCCAGAATTCGAAGAGTACAAAACCGACAATTTTATAATACGCTACGCCGACCCCAGAGACCGGATACTGGCCGAGTACGGAAAGGACGTGCTCGAGAAATCGCGCTATGAAATCGGCCTTGACTTAAAGACCTACCCCGAAGAGCCCGTTATAGTAGAGATATACCCCGATATGGAAAGCTTTACTCTCGCCTCCACTCTATCTTCGAGCAGTGTGAAGACCACGGGGGTGGTCGGCATATGCAAATTCAACCGCATCATGATCCTCTCACCGAGGCTCCTGCCCCGGGGCTACACATGGTCCGACACCCTGGCGCACGAGTACGTGCATTATCTGGTATTCCTGAAGAGCGGCAATACCGTACCTGTCTGGCTCCACGAAGGTATAGCCAAATTTCAGGAAAAAAGGTGGAGGGAACAAAAACCCGAAGTACTGAGCCCGTTTTATGAGACCATGCTCGCGGGCGCGCTTGAAAAAGACGAGCTAGTGCCGATCGACAAGATGCACCCTTCGCTCGCAATGCTGGACAGCGCCGCCGAAGCTCAGCTCGCATTCGCCCAGGCTGGCACCACCATAAGCTATCTTGTAGATAACTGGGGCGGCGACGCTCTCGTAGAGCTTATACTCGCAATTAAGGAAACAAACGATTATAAAGTAGCCATAGGTAGAGTCACCGGCATGGATTTTGAGACATTCTATCAGGCCTGGAAAGACGACCTTCATTCAAAGGGGCTTCAGGAGAAAATCGCTGATCTCAAGGTGAAAGGGGTCAGGATATCAAATAACCAGGAAGAGTCCGATGACGACTCCGAAGACCTGGTGGATATTGACGACAAGAGGGCGCGCGACCATACGAGGCTGGGCGATCTGCTCCGTGTGAGAGGCAGGGTGCGCTCGTCGGTTTACGAGTATGAAAAAGCTCTTCAATACGATCCGGTGTCGCCTATAATCTCAACCAGGCTCGCTTCCAGTCTCGTGTCTTCGGGGAAGTCCGAGCAAGCCCGGGAGATCCTCGACCCGGTGCTCGAAATTTACCCGGACTACATAGGACTCCACATGATACTCGGAAGAATTTATATGGAGAAAGATAACCTCTCCAAAGCCGAGGAAGCGTTTCAGGCGGCTATTGCGATTAATCCGTTTGACCCCGTGATTCACGACTCGCTAATTTATATATACGAAAAACAGGGCAAAAAAGAATCCGCAGACCGCGAAAGGGAAATATTGAAGATACTACTACATAGGGAGACAGCAAATGAGCGGCAATCAGTTTCAGAGTGAAAATGTGAATAACGAAGATGTAGAGATGGTAAAGGAATTAGCGGAAATAAAAGACGAAGTGTTGACGGAGATCGGAAAGGTCATTGTAGGCCAGGACAAAGTAATCGAGCTTCTTTTGATATCGCTTATGTCTGCAGGCCACTCGCTTTTCGTAGGCGTGCCGGGACTCGCGAAGACCCTTCTCGTAAGCACGCTGTCGGACGTGCTGAGCCTAAAATTCAACCGGGTGCAGTTCACTCCCGACTTAATGCCTTCAGACATTACGGGCTCAGAGGTGCTTGAGAAAGATTCTGTAACCGACAAGAGGTTCTTCAGGTTTATTCACGGTCCGATATTCTGTAATATCTTACTTGCCGACGAGATCAACAGGGCCTCACCAAAAACGCAGGCGGCGCTCCTTCAGGCCATGCAGGAAAAGCAAGTCACGGTAGGTGGCGAGACTTACCCCATAGCCCCTCCGTTTCTGGTATTCGCCACTCAGAACCCGATCGAGCAGGAGGGCACGTACCCGCTGCCCGAGGCAGAGCTCGACCGCTTTATGTTTCAGATCGACGTCACATACCCTTCATTTCAGGAAGAGGTCGATATTGTAATGAATACGACAGGCACATATGTGCCGGACGTGAAAAAGATTCTCGACTCAAAGAAGATTCTCGCTTACCAGGACCTGGTGCACAGGGTACCTGTGTCAGACCACGTAGCCTCTTACGCGGTAAAGGTTGCCAGGGCCACAAGGCCCGACGACCCGGCAACTTCGGAATCTGTAAGACAGGGAGTT
The DNA here is from genome assembly GCA_003229065.1 of Candidatus Dadabacteria bacterium. Classification (GTDB taxonomy): domain Bacteria; phylum Desulfobacterota_D; class UBA1144; order Nemesobacterales; family UBA2774; genus UBA2774. The sequence continues at coordinate 1,521 of QIHJ01000310.1, read as the reverse complement.
TATTTCGGCGTAGGCCCGAGGGCCTCTCAATATCTAATACTGGGAGCGAAGGCAAAGGCTGTGCTCGAAGGGCGTTATACTCCGTCTACCGAGGATGTAAAGGCGATCGCCCCAGCAGTGCTGAAGCACAGGGTGGTGCTCAATTTCAGAGCCGAGGCCGAGGGGATAAAACAGGACGACGTTATTCGTGAGATATTAGATAAGATAGATCCTGAGATCGACGCTCGTCTTCAGGCTTGATGACGACAGCCGGGTTACTGAACTTATTGTCCAACAGCGCCTGCACGGAAGGCTCTATTCTCTCGAGAAACGGCTTTGGATAGATACCCATTACAAACATCATTATTATCAGTGGAAGGAGTACTATAATCTCTCTCAGGTTTATATCCGAGAGTATTTTATTCGCGGCTTTATCCAGCGGCCCGAACATGACCTTCTGATACGCCCAGAGCATATAGACCGCACCCAGTATTATTCCGGTCGCGCCGAGTACCGCGTAAATATAATTGAACTCAAACGCGCCTAAGAGGATTAGAAACTCCCCGACAAAGCCGTTTAACAGCGGAAGCCCGATTGATGAGAGCGTAGCGATCAAAAAGAACGCGGCGAATATAGGCATAACTGCCGCGATCCCGCCGAATTCCGCGATTTTTTTCGTGTGGCGTCTCTCATATATCATCCCGACGATGAGGAAGAGCGCCCCCGTCGAGAGACCGTGGTTTATCATCTGATAAATCCCGCCCTGAACACCCTGAATGTTCAGTACGAAAATGCCAAGCATCACCATCCCCAAATGGCTCACGCTCGAATAGGCTACGAGCTTTTTCAGGTCCTTCTGGGCGAAAGCGACAAACGCCCCGTAGATAATTCCGATTATTGCAATTGCTATAAGTATGGGCAGATACGCCACAGTGGCTTCGGGGAAAAACGGCAATAAGAATCTTAGGATTCCGTATGTACCCATCTTAAGGAGCACAGCGGCCAGTATCACGCTCCCCGCAGTTGGCGCCTCTACGTGCGCGTCTGGGAGCCACGTATGGAACGGGAACATAGGCACTTTGATCGCGAATGCCAGGAAAAACGCCAGGAACAAAAGTCCCTGCGGGCTAAGTATTCCGTCAAACGGCAACGCAACTTTATAGAAATCGAGCACGTCCATAGACGGCACGCCGAACTGCTGTAAGTGGGCGAAAAAGAGATACAGTATTGCAATCAACATGAGCGCGCTTCCAAACGCGGTGTAGATAAAGAACTTCACTGCGGCGTAAATCCTGCGCTCTGTGCCCCATATACCGATTAGGAAGTACATCGGAATTAGCACGGCCTCCCAGAATACGAAAAAGAGGATCATATCGAGCGCAACGAACGTGCCTATTAAAGCTGATTCCAGAAGGAGCATCACGATTAGAAACTCGCGCATGCCCTTGCCTATGGCCCGCCATGCGCTTAGGATCGTAATTGGAAAAATAAACGTGGTTAGGAGAACTAAAAAGAGGCTTATACCGTCAATCCCTACGTGGT
>QIHJ01000331.1 GCA_003229065.1 Candidatus Dadabacteria bacterium | reverse complement strand
TAGAATGGGTTCTTAGAGCATCTGCCTTTTCTTTATAAAAGGCACGTGTATCTGGTCTTTTTTATAGTTTCCGGTAAGGGCGTACAGCACCATGTTGATACCAAGACGCATAGCCAGCTCTCTTTGTGATTCACCGCCGGGTATACACTCAAATTCCCACTTGCCGAATTCGTCTTCAGACCATGCGCCTCCCAGGTCGTTCCTGGAATAAAAAACAGTGGTCCGGTCTTCATCTGTGAAAGTAATGCCCTCTAAGTAAGGTGAAACCAATTTTCGGCCGCCTGCTGAGTGGAGTAGATAAAAAGATTTATATACCACGTGGTCCTGTGGAAGCTTAGTTAGTGGAATCTCAGGAATAATGTAGTGAAATTCTTTTCTGATCTGGGAATCAAAGGCACTATCCCTTGAACCCGATACATCGTCCACGATCAGCGTCCCTCCCAATTTTAAATATTTCCTGAGGTTCCTTCTCTCTTCATCGGTGAAGGGCTCAAAGCTGTCAGCGCCTGCTAAATATAGAAATGGATACTGAAAAAGCTCGGAGTCACCAGCCTTAAGCACCTTTTTGTCATAGGAGGTTTGAACGCTGGTTCTGAGCTCAATCGAGCTCAGGAGCCTATTATGAGCCCTCGGTCTCGGATCCCAGTCGCCATCGTAAGAAATCTGAGCGAAATAGAATTTCGACCCCTCATTAAAACCAAGTAGGGGAAGCGAAAGGGCGCATACCGCAAACGAGAAAACGTTTCTTATGAATTTTCTTCTGTTTAACACTGTGAAATAATATAGGGGGGATTACATCATTCTGTCAAGCGGATATAGAAAACCGAGTTCTATACCCTTACCCGATACAGCGGGCATCAGAAAAGAAAAATTGCGTTACTACCTAGAGCGGCAACTCAAAAAATTAATATTTATAACTAAGAAGGCAGCTATTCGCCGCCGGCCTTAACTACACTCGTTGCCTGAGGACCCTTTGGTCCGTCGGTTATCTCAAACTCTACGGCTTCACCCTCTGTAAGGCTCTTATATCCATCCCCTTCAATAACGCTGTAATGGACGAATACGTCCTTATCTATCTCATCTGACTGGATAAACCCATAGCCTTTTGAACTGTTAAACCATTTTACTGTACCCTGCATAAAAAGAACTACCTCCTAAATTCTAATTCGAGCTTACTATAGCACGATTTGTTTCCTTTGTCTAATGATATTTTTTGCATAAATGTTTGATAGCTCTCCGTGTTTACGTTAGTTTATTGTTCCTATGTTAGATAAGAATATGATAGAGAGATACAGAAGGGAATTCCCAATAGTGAAGAGTTCTATATACCTAGATCACGCGGGTGTCGCGCCTGTCCCGCTCAGGGTGAAAAGTGAAGTGGAAGGGTTTTTAAGCCGTGCCTCGGAGAAGGCGATACTCGACTATGATTCGTGGATGGCCAGGGTGGAAGAGGTAAGGGCGGCCTCAGCCGCCCTTATAGGGTCTGATAACGGCGAAATAGCCTTTATAAAAAACACTTCCCACGGTATCTCTCTTGTGGCGGGCGGGCTTGATTGGAAAGAGGGAGACAATGTGGTAGTTACAGATAAAGAGTTCCCGGCCAATGTATATCCCTGGCTCGATCTAAGAAGAAAGGGGGTCGAAGTGAGGGTTGCCCCTTTTATAGGCGGGGGAATATCCATAAAGGATATAGAAGAGCTGATGGATTCGAGGACCAGGGTTCTATCTATAAGCTCGGTCCAGTCTGTAAATGGATTTCGGATTGATCTTAAGAGCCTTGGAGAGCTTTGCAATAACCGCGGCGTTCTCTTGTTTGTTGACGCTATTCAGAGCCTGGGAGCAGTGCCGATGGATGTAAAAGACTTCGGTGTGGACTTTTTGGCCGCTGACGGGCATAAATGGCTCCTTTCGACTGAAGGAACCGGAATATTCTACTGCAGGAAAGAGTTGGTAGCGGATCTCCATCCGGGTTTGATTGGTTGGATGTCGGTGGAGAACGAAACCGATTTTGAAAATATCGAATATAACCTGAAATCCGAAGCGGGAAGATTTGAAGAGGGCTCTTATAACGTAATGGGAATCCATGCGCTGGGCGCTTCACTGGACATGATCTCCGAAATTGGAGTAGGTGAGATTTTCGAGCGGATTCTCGGCTTGGGGGAGTTGATAATAGTGGAAGCTGATAAGAGGGGCTTTGAGATAAAATCTCCGCGGGATACCATTCAAAGAGGAGGTATCGTATCGTTTGCGGGTGACTTTGAGCCTTCCACTATCCGGGATAAGCTAATGAAATCAAACATAGTGATAAACCAGCGGGGAGGCGCATTGAGATTGGCTCCCCACTTTTACAATACCGAAGATGAGATTCTGAAATTTTTTAGCGAGCTTGATAAAATTACCTGATTACTATAGACACAGAGGCCTTAGAATGTCTGAATCTGCTATCGAAAAACATGGCCGGCTTAATTTTAACCGATTAAGAAGCTATGCTTTCTTGCTGAATTTAAGCAGACCGCTCGGCTGGATGATAGCGCCCCTTGTATTCGTATTCGGGTTTTATTTCTCAGGCGCCGCTATCACTTACGTTGCGGTTTTGCAGATCCTGCTGCTTTCAATCCCTTACTGTGCAATCCTCTACGGGATCAATGATATATACGACTATGATTCTGACAAGCTAAATCCCCGTAAAAAACATTTTAGGCTGACAGAGAGGGACAAAGAGCTTGTTAAAAGGTTCTCCACTTATATTTCGGGAGTGCTGTTATTGAGCTCGGCCCTGTCTTCTAATCTGCAAAATATATTATGTATGGTTTTACTCATAGCCCTTTCTTATGCCTATTCCGTCCCTCCGGTAAGGTTAAAGGAGAGGTCTCCCCTCGACTCGATTTCAAACGGGGTGCTGTTCTTTGTAGTATTCGGGTTGGGTTACAGCTACGGCGGTGATGTGTGGACTATACCTCTTAAGATATATTTGGTGGCGGTGTGCGTTATGGGTATTCACAGCTTCGGCTCTGTAATGGACTACAGTACCGACAAGAAAGCGGGGCACAGGACTTTTGCCGTGTTATTCGGGAAAAGGCTTGCATCATCATTCGCTTTAGTCGTGTTTATAGCAGCAATTCTATTTTCCAACATCGAGACGGCCGCTATCATCTATTATTTTATTTATTGCAGTATTCTCTTTCTGATATCGGTTGTCATACCTTCTGAGAAACTTGCGCTATACCTATTCAGGTTGATATTCGTGGGGTTTATCATAACGGCCGCAGCTTTCATCGCTCCGTATTTGTACTCCTAACCTTACACTGAATGCAATTGTAATTGAGTTGCCGGCCGATTTTTACAGCCTAATAAAAGAATCTGGCCCCGGTTATACCTAACACAGTTCCTACCAGGATGCCATAAACCACGTGACCCACGAAATGGGCAAGTGCCACTTGAGAGCCCGCATCTCTAAACTGCTCTAAGGGATGGTGCTCCGCAACGGCAATTACCAGAACGAAGCCGAATGAAACCCCGTGGAAAACCCCTATCATTGCCCCTGCGCCAATGTAAGCCGCAACCGAGGTCGGCGAAAAAAGGCTTATGAGCAGTGCATAAACGAATGCTATAAGAATTCCTACAATAAAGTGAGTTATCAGACCCGGCAGGAAAGAGTTGTCATAAGAGCCGGTGAACATACTGCCGATTGCTCTTATCATAGGAGCGGGGGCGATACCTGAGCGTGTGACGGCCCAGAGTACAATGCTCATTCCCGCGGTCCCAACTATCCCGGCAATTACTGTTGCTATAACGTGATTCATGGTGCCACCTCCTTAGATGGTCTGTGAGCCCTTCTATTCTTAAATACTGCCCCTATGTACAGCCATAGTCTCGTTAATATATTGCTAACTTTATTGCGCCTGATTCTACTTGTTCCCCCCGATTGCATTTTGCGCTGCGCACTCGCCTCTGTCCCCATAATTTAGATGATATAGTGTTTAGGGGGGTTCTTTCAAGTATTTTTTGAGCTATATGTAAATTCAATTGACATAGTTTTTAATGTATAGATAATTATTCAATCTCATTTTTTGTATTCAGGGGGGTTTAATGAGTAATAAAAAAACTTCTAACGGAAAACCGGGAAACTTTAGAAAATTCTCTTCATTAGTAGTAGAAGGTGCCGACAGAGCGCCCAGCCGCTCTATGCTGAGAGCTGTGGGTTTCAAAGATAAGGATTTCAAAAGGCCTGTCATAGGGATTGCCTCAACCTGGAGCATGGTGACTCCTTGTAATATGCATATAGACAAGCTTGCCCGTGATGCTTCAATGGGGGCTGACAAGGCAGGGGCAAAATCTATCATATTCAATACTATTACAGTGTCGGACGGTATCTCCATGGGTACTCCGGGGATGAGATACTCGCTGGTATCAAGGGAAGTGATTGCGGATTCAATCGAGACTGTCGCGGGCGCCGAAGGGTTTGACGGACTGGTCGCGATAGGGGGGTGTGACAAAAATATGCCCGGCTGCCTAATTGCAATGGCCCGTCTTAACCGTCCGTCCGTATTCGTGTACGGTGATATCGATGTGGTATCGGTTTTTGAAGCGGTAGGCGCGCACGCGAATAAGGATATTTCAGACAGCGAGCTAAAGGCGATCGAAACAAGCGCTATTCCCGGTCCTGGCTCCTGCGGGGGGATGTATACGGCCAATACTATGGCCTCGGCGATAGAGGCTATGGGGATGAGCCTTCCGAACAGCTCTGCTCAGGCTGCTATATCCAAAGACAAAGAACGAGACTGCAGAGACGCCGGAGCTGCGGTGATGAACCTCATAAAGCGCAACATCCGTCCGAGCGATATTATGACCAAGAAGGCGTTTGAAAACGCAATTACTGTTGTTATTGCGCTTGGAGGCTCGACAAACGCAGTGCTCCATTTGCTTGCAATGGCAAACGCAATGGACGTTAAGCTCACGATCGACGATTTTACGAGAATCGGTAAAAAGACCCCGGTTTTGGCTGACTTAAAACCGATCGGCAAGTATATGATGGCGGATTTCTGTAAGATCGGCGGCATTACTCCTCTACTTAAGATGCTGCTCAGAGCCGGGCTTCTGCACGGGGACTGTCTTACGGTTACGGGAAAAACTGTCAGGGAAAATCTGCGGAGTGTAGGTGCATATCCCAGGGGGCAGGACCTGGTACATTCTACTAAGAAGCCTATAAAAGAGAGTAGTCATATTGTTATTCTCAGAGGTAACCTGGCTCCGGACGGCGCTGTAGCCAAAATCTCGGGTAAAGAGGGGCATTCGTTCACCGGGAAAGCCATAGTATTTGATTCTGAGGAGGCTTGTCTTAAAGCGGTCTTGAGCGGCAGGGTAAAAGCGGGCCACGTATTAGTGATTCGATACGAAGGTCCTAGAGGGGGACCGGGAATGAGGGAGATGCTTGCGCCTACGTCGGCTGTGATGGGTAAGGGGCTTGGCGACCATGTCGCGCTCATTACGGACGGCCGTTTTTCAGGGGGCACACACGGTTTCGTTGTAGGTCATATTACCCCCGAGGCGAGTGACGGAGGCGTGATTGCCGTAGTCAAAAACGGAGATGTTATCACCATAGACGCTGAAAAGATGGAAATTAACCTGAAGGTGTCAAAAGCGGAAATCAAGAGAAGGTTAGATGCCTGGAAAAAGCCCAAACCTAAGGAAAAGAGAGGAGTGCTGGCAAAGTATGCAAGGCTCGTATCCTCTGCTTCAGAAGGAGCGGTTACGGACAGGGGAGATTGATCCGGCTGCTTCTCCAGGTATCAGAGTCCATGCCTCAATTCTAAATATTCCCTGAGAGCGGCTGAGTTGTTATATCTCTCTTCTCTTGATGCGAACACAAATGTAATGGTCACGCTCCTGGGTATCTTAAGAATAGGCTCAAGTACTTCAGTATTACTATCCAGCTCGATGAAGTAACGATTCTTAAATTCTTCCCACTTGGAAGGGTCATGATTAAACCACTTGCGGAGCTCGGATGAAGGCGCGGCGTCCTTTAGCCATATATCTACACGCGCTATCTCCTTAGACAAACCCCTCGGCCACAGCCTCTCGACGAGCACCCTCTCGCCGTCGCTCGCTTCGGGACTTTCATATACGCGTTTAAGTTTTATGGGCATAGGTTTTCAATGGGACTTTTTGGGGATTTCTTATTCTTGTATGGGCATATGCGTATCCGCTTCTTAACTATTCCAGAGTGGCAGTATCAGTAACGAGCATGAGCTTCCAGTTCTCTATAAATGCCTGGCCGTTTTCATCCCGTGCGTCCAATGTGTTCAGGTGGGACGTTATATAGTATAGACGCTCTATATTGTCCTTATCGGCCACTCCGATGTTTGCGTCAGAGAACCTCTG
>QIHJ01000360.1 GCA_003229065.1 Candidatus Dadabacteria bacterium | reverse complement strand
GGGGCCTATACCGAAGTCAAGTCCGCAGAGGAACTGAGTGTAGGCCATCGGGGCCTGCGCTATTTTGTTTGAAGAGGCGCTTCCCAGCTCGGATGCTTTTTTATCGAATTCCGCATTTCCGGTGATCCTGCCGATCTTAAGGAGGTTCAGTATTGCAACTGAATTCCCCGAGGGTATAGCGCCGTCGTAGATCTCCTTTTGGCGCGCTATGAGCTCTTCAGCGCCGTCGGAGGTGAAATAAAACCCCCAGCTATCTTCGTCCCAGAAATTCTTTATCATCTCGTTCTGAAGCTCTATAGCAGCCTGGAGGTACTTGATTTCAAATGTCGATTCATAGAGCTCCAGGAGCCCCCAGATGAAAAATGAATAGTCGTCAATAGTACTCTCAATCCCGGCTTCACCGCCTCTGTATCTGTGAAGGAGCTCGCCGCTTGGTTTACGCATGTCGCTCAATATGAAGTCTGCGGCTTTTTTCGCGGCCTCTGTATATTCAGGCTCGCTCATCACTCTTCCGCCCTTTGCCATAGCCGCTATCATAAGGCCGTTCCAATCACTCAGAATCTTATCATCCTTATAGGGGTGTATTCTCCTCTCACGAACTTGAAATAATTTCTCTCTTGAGGTTTCAAGCCTTTGGTGAAAATCTTCCACGTTCATCTCATAGGACGCCGCAATCTCTGGAATCGGCTTTCTCAGATGCAGTATGTTAGCGCCTGTTTTATTGCCGGACGCTTCGTCGCTGAAGTTGCCGGTTTTACTTACGTTAAAAGTGCTTACTATCAGCCCGGCGTTTTCTTTGCCGAGGACGTCAATTATTTCTTCCTCTTCCCACACATAAAATTTCCCCTCCTCACCTTCGCTGTCTGCATCCTCAGCCGAATAAAACCCGCCTTCCTTAGAAGTCATATCCCTCAGGACATATGTAAATATTTCACGCGCAGTGTCTGCGTACTCTTTATTCCCGGTGGCCTGATAAGCCTCTATATATGCCATGGAAGTCATCGCCTGGTCATAGAGCATTTTCTCAAAGTGCGGCACCAGCCACTGTGGATCAGTGGAATAGCGGTGAAATCCGAAACCCACATGGTCATATACGCCGCCTTGTCTCATTTCCCGAAGTGTTTTCTCTACCATTTCGAGCGCCTGTTTGTCCCCTGTGCGTTTCCAGTATCTAAGCAGGTAAAGCTGGTTGTGCGGGGTCGGGAATTTAGGTGAGCTTCCAAAACCCCCGTTTTTCTCATCGAACCTGCCCAGGAGCTGATTGTATCCGACTCCCAGTGTTGAGACCGTAAGGTCTTTACTCTCCTTACTCTCGGTTACATCGGTCGCTTGTACGAGAGCCGCAGTAATATTCTCCGCCGATTCAAGGACCTTTTCCCTGTCGTTCTCCCACAGCTCTTTTATCCTCGGCACGAGGTCCATCATTCCGGCCCTTCCGAACCTTGTCTCCTTTGGGATGTATGTGGCTGCAAAAAACGGTTTCTTGTCGGGCGTAATTACAACGTTAAGTGGCCATCCGCACCCGCCCTTTGAGAGCATCTGACATACGGCCATATAGATATTGTCAATGTCCGGCCTTTCCTCTCTGTCCACTTTTATCGAGACGAACGTATCGTTCATCAGCTTTGCGACTTCTTCGTCCTCAAATGACTCACGCTCCATCACGTGACACCAGTGGCAGGTGGAGTACCCGATAGATAGAAAGATCGGTTTTCCCTCCTTACGCGCCTTCTCAAACGCCTCATCACCCCAGGGGTACCAGTCGACCGGGTTGTCGGCGTGCTGAAGCAGATAAGGGCTTTTTTCGTCTTTTAGTCTGTTTTGTTTTTTCATTTTATTGGTATCCGTACCTTCTTCGGTTGAGCCGAAAGCATTTAGGGAAAGGCAAAATAGCAACAGTAAAGTTATAATACCAGTTATTGTGTACTTTACCGTGAGTTGCGGCGGGATTATTAGGTTATTTCGCATTGAGATCTTATAAGTATATACAATACCCTCTAAAATGTACCCGGCTTATTTGATTATCTTCTGCCGCTGTATAATATCCTTTCTTAGTTATAATTGAGCTTAAGGTTATAAATGCAATTACTAGATAAAAAGTATTCCGATATTATTCTCGAAGAGAAGCTTCTGCTTAAATCTCTTGAGGCTGAAATCAAAGAGCTGTCGAGTGAAGAGTTGCTTAAAAGGCTTGAGGCGGTAAAGGAAAATCTTGAGAATTTATTCTCTATCGTATTTATCGGAGAGTTCAGCACTGGGAAATCCTCTATAATAAACGCCCTACTAGGTGAAGAAGTTCTCGCCGAGGGCATTACTCCCACGACTGATGAAATTACGATCCTAAAATACGGAGATATGAAGGGGCAGGAGACACTCGAGGGCAGCCGCTACATCTCACTCTCTCAGGAAAGGCTCAAGGGTATCTACATAGTTGACACTCCCGGGACTAACGTGACTCTGGAGCAGCATGAGAAGCTCACTCAGGATTTTATTCCCAGGGCTGACATAGTGTTTTTTACGATAGGCGCCGAGCGCGCGGTAACCGGAAGCGAGGCCAGGCTCATAGAGTTAATAAAAGAAGATTGGCTCAAGAGCATAGTATTTCTACTTAATAAAACTGATATTACGAAGGACTCAGAAGAGCTGGATATGCTTATCCGTCATACCAAGGGCGAGCTTGAGCGCAATTTCAAATTCGAGCCCCACCTGATTCCGGTTTCCGCTAAGCTCGCGCGCGAGGCCCGGGTTTCATCAGATGAGGTGCTTTATCAAAAGAGCGGGTTTAAGGAGCTTGAGAGCTATATATTCAGTACGCTAGGTGAAGAAGAGCGTATTCGTATGAAGATAAAAAGCACGTCACAATTCGCCTGCAGTCTGGCAACTTCGACTGAAGATGCTCTAGCGGTGGATATGGAAAGGATATCCCGCGATGAGGCCCGGCTCGGGGAATACCAGACTAAGCTAGAGGGTATGAGGAATGAAATAGTGGAGAACTCAGGGCGGTTTACAGAGAGAATAAGGAGCAGGCTGCTCGAGTTTAAAAACAGAGGAATCGAGTACATAGACGACCTCATTAGGTTCTCAAATATTTTTAAGCTGGTAAGGAAATCTAAAGTCGCAAAGGAATTTGAATACCGGGTATCTCGCCAGACTGTGGAAGAGCTAGAAAAAGACCTCGACTCTCTGGTAATGTGGACTGAGCGATCTGCAAGGACGCTTCTGGACAGCGCTCTTGATTTCTACAACGAATCGATAAGGCCCGATTCCGGAGCTCCCGGCACGGCTTTTACCTACGACAGGACCAGGCTCATAGACACAGTAAGGGCTGAGCTCGAGAAAAAGAGAAGAGAGATAGACCCGGCACTCCTAGGAAGCAACCTTGTAGACTCCGCAAGGGGGGCGGTGGCATCGGTTCTCGGGGTGCAGGTGGGCACGCTTGCCCTCGGCGCTGCTGTAGTTTCAGCTTTTTCATCAATAATAGTCGATGTCACGGGGATTCTTGCCACTCTAACCCTAATGGCAACGGCTTTTGCAATCCTTCCCAAGAAAAGGAGGGATGCTATGAAAGAGTTCAGTACTAAAGTAGACGCGCTTATTGAGGGGATTACCTCAAGTGTAAGCTCACAGCTAGAGCGTGATTTAGACGGTATTAAAATGCAGGTACTCGACTCTCTCGTCCCGCTCAGGAATTTTTATCAAATGGAAAAGGGTAAGTTGTCCGAGTCTCAGAGCAGAGTAACCAAGATAAAGGAAAAGCTCTCAGATATTAGTAGCAGAGTTTAAGCGATTATCGGCATTGGACAGGAAAAAGGCCTGAAATTGATTGAATCCCCGCTGTTAGAGACCGAACCGGTTCTTAAAGAGTGTTCTTGTGTACATTTCCATAATCTTATCTGATCGCCCGGTAACTTCGATCCCCATTTTACATTTATCTTTACTATTTATATCCGACCATTTCACTCTTCCTTCGAATTTCAGAGTCTTATCACCGGTAAACAAATTGGCCCAAATTCTGGATTCGGGGGGCAGTCCCTTGAGACCTTCAATTCCAATACCGTTTTGTGAAAGGTTGACTACAAATCCACCCAGCCTTGGCTCAGAGTGTTCCTGATAAATATTGTTTCTAATCAGACCGTACTTGATCCTCATTTTAAAAGGTATCCTTAAAGACAGCCTTCTTGTGATGTATGTGATCTCGGATCGGGTTGTAACCCTCTCCGTTTTGTTATCGTCTTTGATCTTTGGGGAAGAATTCATATTATGATGTTATACTCTTAATCTCTAATTAACAATTAGACTTTGGTTTGAGTTTGCCTTATAACTTTTGTCCAAATATTTAAAACCCAAGCATAAGAGCAGTGATTAATGTTGATGATTATTATACCATAGATTAATAGTAGAAGCTATCACTGAAAACCCTAATGATCTTTATTATGGTCATCGTTATTGTCATAATAAAATATTTAGTGTATATAGTGGCTCTTTACATATTCCTGACTATGCGTTTGAGGGTCTCCTATCTTACGTGTAGTTTATAGATGCAGTGTATACGGCTGAAGTGATGCCGGAATTTAATATTTTGGCCTTCTGTTAAATAGAGGCTTTTACATTCCCCATAATAATATATGATAAAGCTC
>QIHJ01000152.1 GCA_003229065.1 Candidatus Dadabacteria bacterium | reverse complement strand
CCCTTGAACTTCTTCCATACGCTTCCCCAGTATCCGATGCTCTGCTGCTCGCTCATTGCCTTATCGATCATTTCTTGGCCTCGAAGCTTATTCTGGGGTCTATAAATACGTACACAAGGTCGGAAACAAGAATCCCTATAAGTGTAAGGAAAGCGGATATGGTGGCTATTGCCATAATGACCGGATAGTCGCGCGACAGCACGGACTCAAAGCCGAGCTGTCCTATGCCGGGGATCGAGAAGATGCTCTCTATAATGACGCTCCCGCCGATCATTGCGGGGAGTATTCCGGCAAGAATCGTTATTATCGGTATTAAGGCGTTACGGAGCGCGTGCTTCATTATGACCTTGGATTTAGGAAGTCCCTTGGCCTCGGCAGTGCGGACGTAATCTTCACGGAGCACTTCCAGTAAACTCCCCTTCTGAAACCTAGAAAGATAGGCGAGGCTCCCGTATGTGAGACAGAAAACCGGGAGCACTATGTGCCATAGGAAATTGATTGCCTTTTTGAAGAGCGGATAGTTTTCCGCCCCAGGCGAGAGTATGCCGTATACCGGGAATATATCCCAGTACTCCCCTCCCCCCAGGAAAAAGATTAAAATCATAGCCATCCAGAAGCTCGGTATCGAATACAGTATGAAAAGGAAAAAGGTATTAGTCCTCTCAGTTGGGGTGCCGTGCTTGACGGCGGACCAGACACCGATCGGTATGGATATAAGGTATATAAAGAATATAGATATCAGATTGAGCGTGAGCGTGATGGGTAACCGCTCTGCGATCTTGTCAATCACCGGGCGGTGGTCTTTATAGGAGCGTCCAAAATCGAGTGTGAATATCTGCTTTACCCATATCCAGTAGCGCACATATATCGGTTTGTCCAAGCCATAGAGTTTTTTGGTCTCCTCGACAATCTGCTGTGTGATGGCTTCCGCCTGTATGCCCTGGTCGAGCTGTAGCTTTCTTTCGACCGGGTTTCCCGGGGCGAGCTGGATGATTGCGAACGTGATAATCGTAATGCCCAGCATTGTGGGAATCAGTAGCAGAAGACGCTTTATTATATAGTCTCTCATTGTTCGAGGCGCGGGAGTGTTCGCATCGTTAATGCTTCGACGGGCTCAGCATGCACGAGTTCTTTCACCCCCACCTTTAATTGTTTTGGGTTCTGCAATAATGTACCCGTACTTTAGTAACGCATCTGCCTCTGTTCGAAGGCATCCATATACTCACTTGATCGCATTTGTCCCCCGTCAAGGAGGAGGAAATAAAACTTATTGGGATTAGTGTCTGAATTTACAGATAAATTTATACCCAATCATTAGGATTATATGAAATGGGAGAGGAGAATCGTCTGCTCAAGGGTTTCTCATCCTCATACTATATTTGGACGGGATGACTATTATGGTTAACCCTTCCAGTCTTCGCCGAAGCTACCAGGCTTCGTCAGAGACTATGCCTCGGCATGCGCCTAGGCAGGCGAGAGCCTCGGGGTGAGCGGGGTTATTTAGTGCCGAGATTGTGGGAGATTGCTTCGCTAAGCTCGCAATGACTGAAAACCCGGCTACTCGCTGTAGAGCTGAAGGGGCAGCGGCACGTGCCATTCGGTCGGGTCTATGCCGAGGGGATATACGAGCACGTTCTCAAAGCGCTTATTCACTGCAACGGTGGATTTGTTACAGAACATAAAGGTATAGGGCTGCTCCTCGTGGACTATCTCGGCGAAGCGGCGGTACATCTCGATCCGTTTATCCCTGTCAAACTCTTTTCTGGCGGCTTCAATGAGCCTGTCCGCCTCTTCGTTTACGAAGCCTACGAAGTTAGAGCCTTTCTCCGCCTGTGTGGAGCTCCATATCTGATAAGGGTCCGACTCGACGCCCATAGACCAGGCGAGTGTCACAGCATCGAACTTTCTCTCGTTAAGCCTGGTGGTGAAAACGGCCCATTCGATTTTCCTTATATCCATACTTATTCCCGTCTTATCGAGCTCTTCTTTTAAAATAGTCGCGATCTTCTCCCCTGTTTCAGATCCCGCGGGTATTAAAAATTCAAACTTAAATTCGACCCCGTCCTTGTCCCTAATACCGTTACCGTTGGTGTCGGTCCAACCCGCCTGCTGTAGCAGCTCGGAGGCTTTTTTCGGGTCGTAGGGGTAAGGGGTTATTGACTTGTTGTACTCCGGGCTGTTTATATAAAAAGGGTTCGTTACCACAGCGCCCAGATCAAAAAGTATCTTCTGAAGTATAAGCTCACGGTCTACCAGGTGGGTCATAGCCCGCCGTACGAGCTTGTCAGAGAAATAGGGCTTCGTTAGATTCCAACCTATGAAGCTGTAATTGGGTCTGAAGTAGCTTAGCTTATCAAAGTTCTCCTCAAATGATTTCGAGCTTGTCTGACGCGCCCACTGAATGGGTGTAAGGCCCGATACGTCGAGCTCCTCACGCTTTAGCACCTGTAGCGATACGGATGAGTCCGTAATAATTCTGAACACAATTCTATTGAGCCTGGGCTGCTCGCCCCAGTAATCGGTATTTTTCTCAAGCACAATCTCCCGCCCTGTGGTCCACCTGAGAAATTTATACGGACCTGTGCCTACGGGGTCTCTTCCCGCGGGGTTAGTGTTAAAATCTCCTTCCTCGAACACATGCTTGGGTACTATGGGCATACCGCCGCAAAACTCAAGCGCCAGGAAGTACGGCCTTGCGTACGTGAACCTTACGGTGTGATCGTCAATTGCCACCACATCCCGAATTTCCTGGTAGTAGGCCCTTAACTGCGGGGAGTCTACCTTGGGGTTCATAATTGTCTGGTAAGAGAACACGACGTCTTTTGATGTAAACGGCTCTCCGTCCTGCCACTTTACATTTTGTCTCAATTTAAATGTATATGTCAGTTTATCTTCAGATATTTCCCACGACTCGGCGAGTACGGGGTCGAGCTCAAGGGTTTCGTTGTTTCTTTCTATAAGCGTCTCATAAACGTTCCCCGAGTTTACGGTATTCTCATATGCATCACTCGCAGTGATGGGATTAAGCGTTGCAGGCTCTGCGCTCAGGTGATAAATGAGCCAGTCCCCGTCTACCGGCTCTGACGTTGCTTTAGTGGTTTGTTCAGCGGTTTTTGAATCCGGGGCTTTGGTACTGTCGCCGTCTCCTGATTTACAGGATATAAGGGTGGACACAAACACTACGCTCAGGATTAGTGAAAGAAAAAGTCTCATTAATTAATCTCCTAGTACAGGTGCCGAATTATTCGTCGTCGGATTTGTTCTCCATGTTCTTAAGCCATGGTCTTATCAGATCGAGCGGAAGCGGAAAAACTATGATCGAGCTATTCTCGTTCGATATATCGGCGAGTGTCTGCATGTACCTCAGCTGAAGAGCCATAGGGTTTTTGGACAGTATGTCGGACGCTTCGGATAGTCTGGTAGAGGCCTGGAATTCGCCCTCGGCGTTTATGACTTTTGCTCTCCTCTCCCTCTCCGCTTCGGCCTGCTTGGCCATGGAGCGCTGCATGTCCTGAGGTAAATCAACGTACTTTATTTCAACCAATGTTACTTTTATTCCCCATGGGTCGGTCTGTTTATCGAGCACTTCCTGAAGGTTCAGATTGAGTTTCTCCCTTTCAGCCAGTAGCTCGTCGAGCTCTACCTGTCCGAGCACGCTGCGAAGAGTAGTCTGAGAGAGCTGCGAGGTGGCGTATAGGTAATTCTCGACCTGTATGACAGCTTTTACAGGGTCAATTACGCGGAAATAGACGACCGCGTTCACTTTAACGGATACGTTGTCCTTGGTGATAATATCCTGGGGTGGAACGTCCATTGTAATAACCCTGAGCGATATTTTTATCATCTTATCGACGGCGGGGATAATCCACTTCAATCCGGGCCCTTTGGGGTCTATTATTCTTCCAAGTCTGAACACAACTCCCCTCTCGTATTCGTTCAGTATCCTTACGCCTGAAAGTAATAGAATTACTATTACCGCTATAAATATGAAGATTGGTGAGAACATGTGCTTGCCTCCTCTGATAGTTAGCTATCAGTTTTTTTTACCTTAAGTTTAAATCCCTTTTTATATTCGAGAACCTCTATCTTTTCTCCCTTGCCGATCGGCTCTTCGCTCTCTGCGTTCCAATATTCCCCGAGCAGGTATACCTTACCTGTACCGTGGGTATCGGATACAGCTTCGCCTTGCTGGCCCACGAGCCCCTCAGATCCCATCTGCGGGCTTAACTTCTGAGCCTTTATTAGATAGTAGGCAACGTAAAAGAAAAACAGACCGATTGCGAGAGTTGTGGCTATGACCATTTCAAACCCTACCCTGACGTCAGACTCCGGGGTGTCGAAAAGAAGCAGCGCCCCGAGCGCGAAGCTTATAACTCCCCCGAGGCTCAAGAGCCCGAAGCTCGTGACGTAGACCTCTGTAACGAATAGCCCGATGGCAAGAAGAAGGAGCACTACGCCCGCGTAGTTAAAGGGCAGTATCTGAAAGGACACGAACCCCATTAGAAGGCATACCACACCCGCCACGCCGGGGAATATCAGCCCGGGGTTATAAAATTCCAGGAATATACCAAGCGATCCGAGCGACAGGAGCATAAACGCAATATCCGGGGTGCTCAGTATGTCTATAAGCTTTTGCTTAGCGCTCATAGCGATCCTGATTACA
>QIHJ01000211.1 GCA_003229065.1 Candidatus Dadabacteria bacterium | reverse complement strand
CCCATCATGCTCGAGCTTATATCGGAGCTTGCGGCGGCAGTCAAACCCGATGCGGAGAATATGCTGGACATAGGGTGCGGCGCAGGAAATAACTCGATAATGATAGCAAGAGGTAAACCGGGACTCAACTGCGATTTGGTGGACTTGAGCCTCCCGATGCTGGAGCGGGCAAAAGAGCGGTTATCGAAAGAGAACGTCGGCGAAGTGAAGACATATCATGGTGATTTCAGGGACATTTCATTACCCCGCTCGCACTATGATCTGGTTGTGGCGGCGGCAGTGCTACACCACCTGAGGGACGACTCGGACTGGGAGCTTTGCTTCAGGAAAATATATGACCTCCTAAAACCCGGGGGAGCGCTCTTTGTGAGCGACCTCGTATGCCATGAGCACGATGTTATACACCAGAGCATGTGGAGGCGCTACGGTGAGTACTTAGAAACCTTGGGTGATGCGGGTTACCGCGACAAGGTGTTCGGGTATATAGACATCGAAGACTCGCCAAGGAGTCTTACTTATCAGATGGAACTGATGAAGAGAGTCGGGTTCGATAAGGTCGACGTACTGCATAAAAACTCATGCTTCTGCGCTTATGCGGGCGTTAAATAACGCATTAAGCTAAACAGATAGAATAAAAGCTGAAACATAAAAACTATTGATTCAAACCCCCGGATGGTACTATAATAGTATTATGACAGTAAAAGGAGGCTCTAGTGGGCGATCAGTATGATAAAAAACAGGAGAAGATGGGGGCGTTTCTATTTCTTCTGGCTTTAGCGTTGTTCGGAGTGTTCTCGGTTTATCTGTGGTTTAGTTAGAATATCTTTCAGAGTAAAACTACCCATAGATTACGGATCTAAGCCGCGAGTTTTAAAAAACGCTATCAATCCGGAATTAAGAACCTATCTAGGGTGTGCCGGCCCTTATTCCTTCTTCTTTTGATACCATAAGAACGCGCTTGGCATTAATCCGCCAAGTTAATTTAATCTTTACGACTTGCACTATGCCGTAATTTTCTTACGCCATAAAACCATAATACCGTATATACAAGTAGTAATAAACCCCGACGGCAGAAGCGATATAGACGACGCACTCGTAATCGGGTTTTCGATAGGAGCGGTACTGTAGAGTTTTATAATAGGTTTATTATGATTAGTTTGATGCGCTTGATCCGGTTCAAGCTCGATTGATGAACAGACAATGTACCCAAATATCTGAGTTTTAAAACGTTAGGTTATTTAAATTAAAGAGAAATTATGAAGCTCAACCTGAGAAATGCCGGGACCTCGGGACCTGAAGTCGTAATACTGCACGGGCTTCTGGGATCATCGCGGAACTGGCAGCGCGTCATGCGCAGGCTATCGTCCAACTTCCGTGTATTGGTGCCTGATTTACGAAACCATGGGGATTCGCCTCACGGTCCGCACAGTATTGCCTCCATGCGGGGCGACATTCTGGAGCTCATAGAGGAAAACTGTGATGAGCCGCCCCATCTGTTAGGCCATTCAATGGGCGCTCAGGCAGCCATGGCCGTGGCAACCTCTGATGAAACAGAGATTGCAAGCCTTACGGTGGTCGATGCGGCACCGGAGCGCTTAATAGGGAACCTCCACAATGTATTAAATATTTTGAGCAGGCTTGAGCTGAAATCCATTAGCAGCCGGGCTCAGGCAAATAAAGCCATTTCCTCGAATATCCCCGATCCGGGGGTGCGGCTGTTTCTTCTCCAGAATTTAAAACGGAAAGATACGGGAGAGCTTTACTGGCGCTGTAACCTTCCTGAATTGCGACGCTATGTGGAAGAGGAGTCATTCTCGCTTCCAGAGGAAGCCGTTTACGAAGGACCAACGCTGGTAATCGCAGGAGGCCGATCAGAGTACCGAGTATGGGAGCGCGAGGCACTGCTGAAAGCTCATTTTCCTGCCATGACTCTTGAGATCATAGAGGAAGCCGGCCACTGGGTACATGCAGATGCGCCTGAAAGGTTTTTGCAGCTGGTACGAGAATTTATTAGCAGACACGCGTGAATTGCCTGAGACAATTCTATCCAAACTTGCAGAAAAGCGGGATTGAAGTGAGCTTCTGGCTGGACAAGGTTAGAGCCTGTTTGAATTAGTTCTTCCAATAAACGGAGTGTGGCGCTGAAGCGTTTAATTTTTGATAATTCCAACTAAAACCAAGCTTGACAAAAGGGAAGGAGTACGGCCTTAATAGCCTTTAAATACCTTGAGTTATGGTGAAATTTGCTTTAGAATCAAAATAGTATGAGGTAATAATTTAATTGGAGAGAAGCATACATGAAAAGGTTAATCGCTGTTATTATGTTAGGAGTAATTTCTATAGGAAATATTGGGGGATGTAATAATGATTCTACGGCAAACGATATGAGCAGCGCCATATCGGCCAGAAACATGTTTGTACACACAGCGGATTCGGGGACATTGATAGCTAAGGAGGGGGAGGAGGAAATATATACTCTAACCCTTAACGGAGTTGCAAATGATGTAGTTTCCTTCGTGGATAACCCCGAGCGCATTTCCAAAACGATCCCGATAAACGCGTTCATCGCTGCTTTCCCTCTCCTTGCAGAAGGTGATGAAATACAGGCTGCTCTAAATATATCCGGAGCACGCGGCGATTCTTTTGTGTTGATCGTAAAACTCTTAAATGCTGAATTTGACGAGGAAACTTCAAAACTGATTTATGAAGTCAAGAAAGTTGCACCTGAAAATGCGACCTTAGGCCTTCAGTATTGGGCTGAACGTGTAGATAACCCACCTGTGGAAATGTTTGGTACCGCAGGGTTATACATAGACTCTGCAGAATGCAAAACCACCGACTATATGCCGGACGTGGGTGATAGGTTCTGTGGAAGCGCTACCATTACTGTATTCGCACCTTTTACTGAAGGCGGTATAGGTCTTAAAAATGTAGGTGATACGGACGTTTTACTGTGTTACCACAGCTGTGCCACTGTAACAGAATCTTGTTTTCGCAACAGCTGTCTTGGAACGAACACACTGAGTCCGGGCGAGGAGACTTGCGTTAAATTTGAGGGAATGGATGAAATCACTTTTCCCTCGGGAGAAGTAGAAATAACTTTTGACAGTTGGGATAGTCCTGCTTCTGACTGCACTTGCCAGGGCATATGTTGAGTCATTATCAGGGAGGCATATAAGTTAATAGTGTTCAAAGTTTAAATTATATATAGAGAAGGATAGCCTTGGCGAGCACCAGGCTTTTTGAGGGACTAAAAACGAGAAGATTCGCATGAATAGGTGCCCTGAATACGTGTACAAAACCAAATATTAAATCAAATAGGCTGAAATTGCATTTGAGTAAACTGGCCTATTACTTATATCACCAACTAAAAACCTTGAATGAATCCCCAACTTGTCTCTAATATTATATAAATTAAAGCGGGTGCGCGACCGGACTTGAACCGGCGGCCTCTGGGGCCACAACCCAGTGCTCTAACCAGGCTGAGCTACGCGCACCACTGATTTAAACATAATACTGCGGACTGAGAATATTACCACAAAGCTAAGCTGAGACAAATATATATAAGCTAGCAAGAGATAACTTGCCGTAACTGTTGAGAGAGTATAGAACAAAAGGAGGCACTAAGCAGGCGAACAGTGGCATTTTTCTTAAGAGGGGGAACTTGTTATTTAGATAATACGGGTAGAATAATAAGTAGTCTAACTATGCGGCTTGGCTCCGCACAGAGAACAGTCAACAGAATCGGTTGCTTGAAGCCAAACTCTATCATGAACAAGGCTACGTTAGTACTAGTTATTTTAGTTGGAATTATGCTCGGCCTCGGAAGCTTCACTTTTTATTACGGGGAAGGGCACTCCTACTTGAGCAAGAATCCCGAGGCCTGCCTGAACTGCCATATTATGCGCCCGCAATTCGACTCCTGGCAGAAAGCAAGCCACCACACGGCGGCAACCTGCGTTCAGTGCCATTTACCGCAAAGCTCTATATACAAATATATCTCTAAAGCTGAGAACGGCTTCAACCACTCAAAGGCGTTTACTCTGCAAGATTTTGACGAGCCGATATCTATTACGGAAAAGAACAGCCGCATACTTCAGAAAAATTGTATATATTGTCATAGCAGCATCACAGAAAACCTTACGCACGGGAGCACGACAGACGCCGATGCCATAAGCTGTGTCCATTGCCACCAAACGGTGGGGCATGGAGAAAAGGTAGGTCTCGGCGGACCCCTGCGCAAGGAAGAGAAAGGAGGAATTTAGCAATGAGCGGAGCTTCTTCAATACTGAGGTCCAAGACCGGGATAGTAATTATTGTAATTATTGTAGCAGTTGTCAGCGCTGGTGTAACGGCACTTCTGGTAAATATTATTCAAAGAAAAGCAGAGAGCAAAAACGAATACGTCCGGCTCGTCGAGGTCACGGAGACAGATACCGATCCGGAGAAATGGAAGGTCAACTGGCCCAAACAGTACGACTCGTATAAGAAGACGTCGCTTGCGACACGCACCCGCTTTGGCGGCCACGGCGGCAGCGAGGCGCTCAAGCGAATGTTCAATGGCTATGCGTTTTCAATCGACTATCGTGACAGGCGCGGCCATGCCTATATGCTGGAAGACCAGGAGAATACGGAACGGCAGACAAAACCGCAAACGGGCTCCTGCCTGCACTGCCACGCATCTATCATGCCCCTGTACAGAGAACTAGGCGACGGAGATGCGATGAAGGGGTTTGAAGAGACATATAAGTACTCATACACGGACCTGAATCAGAAATTAAAAGACATGGGGAACGACCACCCTGTGTCGTGCGTTGACTGCCATAACCCACAAAGCATGGAAATCCGTGTTACCAGACCCGGATTTATTCAGGGTATACAGGCGCTGGCAGAATCTGATGCCCCAACCCCTTATTCACCTTCGATCGAACAATGGAGAGAGGGTGCGAGGACAACTAAATACGACCCCAATGAAGACGCTTCACGCTCAGAGATGCGCTCTTACGTATGCGCACAATGTCACGTGGAATATTACTGCGGAAGCAATATGAAGCTTACCTTTCCGTGGGGTAAAGGACTCAAAGCAGAGGAAGTAGAAGAATACTGGGACGATATCACTTTTAGCAATGGAGAGCAGTTTTTTGACTACACGCACAAAGAGAGCGGGGCCAAGATACTTAAAGCGCAGCACCCAGAGTTTGAGCTTTGGAGCCAGGGCATCCATGCCCGAAGCGGC
>QIHJ01000225.1 GCA_003229065.1 Candidatus Dadabacteria bacterium | reverse complement strand
GAAGATATCAAGTGTGAGAAGTGCAGTCGCCCGATGGTGATAAAAACCGGGAGACGTGGAGAGTTTCTGGCATGCTCCGGATACCCGGAATGTAAAAACGCTAAGGCGTTTGAGCTTGACCCCGAAGGCAACATCAAGGTCATTGAAAAAGAAGAGCCCGAGATTCGGGAAGACCTTAAGTGTGAGAAGTGCGGTAAGGCTATGGCTGTTAGAAAGGGCCGGTATGGAAAGTTCCTCGGGTGTACGGGTTATCCCAAGTGCAGGAATATTAAGAATATCGATGAGAATGGGAATATCGTTGAGGGGAAACAAAACCTAAAGTCAAAAGCCGCTAAAAAAGAAGCGGAGGATGCCTCTACTCCGAATACTGAAAATCCTTAAATTATCCTTTATAATGTACCAGTATAGATAAAATATGGGCGGATATACTTAAAGCTACTCAGAGGGATATGCAAAGAGAATCCAGACAGATCGATTTGGGCGGTATTAAAATCGGCGGGGGTGCGCCCGTAACGGTACAGTCTATGACTAAAACCGATACGCGCGATGTAGCCTCCACCGTGGACGAGATAAGGCGTTTAGAGGCTGCGGGCTGTGATATAGTGCGTATTGCCGTGCCCGACATGGACGCCGCAAAAGCTCTTGGCGAGATTAAACGTCAGACCCGCATTCCAATTGTTTCCGACATTCATTTTGACTATAAGCTCGCGCTAGAAGCGATACGTCAGGGTGTGGACGGAATGAGGATAAACCCTGGAAACATCGGGGCCAAGTACAGAATTAAGGCAGTGGTCGATGCTGTCAGGGAAAGGGAGGTGCCGATCAGGATCGGCGTTAATTCGGGTTCTCTTGAAAAAGATATACTAAAAAAACACGGCTCCCCCACTGCACAAGCGCTTGCCGAGAGCGCCATGCGGCATGTCAATATACTTGAGGACTTTGGTTTCAGAGACATAAAAATTTCCGTTAAATCTACAGATGTAAAAAAGATGATTGCAGCATACAGGCTTTTGGCAGAAATGTGTGAATACCCCCTTCATTTGGGAGTAACCGAGGCGGGTACTTATGAGCTGGGTACGATTAAATCCTCCATTGGAATCGGTACACTGTTGGCTGAAGGAATAGGCGATACGATCAGGGTGTCTCTTACAGGAGACCCGGTGGATGAAATAGTGGTCGGTCTGAATATCCTTAAATCACTCGGGCTAAGGCACAACGGGATAGAGCTCATATCTTGTCCCGGATGCGGAAGACTCGAGATTGACCTCATGAAGCTCGTTAAGGACGTCGAAAAAAGGATCAGCGACATAAACCTGCCAAGGCCTATTAAAGTAGCTATATTGGGCTGTGTCGTAAATGGTCCTGGAGAGGCGTCTGAAGCCGACATCGGAATTGCAGGCGGGAGAGGCAAGGGGATGCTCTATAAGGACGGTAAGCTCGTGCGCTCATTTAAGGAAAGCAAAATTGTAGATGAGCTAGTTAAAGAATTGGAGACGTTTGCAGAGCCCGTCTAACTGATAAATTCCCCACTATTTATTCTAAAAGATTAAGTATCTTAAAAAGTCTAGCAATTTTTAATCTCTTGAGCCTACTACTCGATTTATAAATAACCCATATAAATATTCCTCCCAATATTTTATAATCTTCTATTGGGGTGCTGTTCATATAAATCGACCCACAGGGGATTAAAATTGAGCACAAACATTCCGGGCATAAAGGGCAGGGGGTCAAGGGAGAATCCGGCTAACCGTTTCGAGCAGATAGAGTTTGAGCCTTCAGAGGAAGAGATTAGAGACGGCATATCGCCTGAGACTGTTTTCTACAAAGACACCGCAAAATCGATAATCACATATAACGACAGCCCCGATGTGGGATTTAATGCGGGGATTAACCCTTACCGCGGGTGTGAGCACGGATGTATTTACTGTTACGCTCGACCCTCGCACGAATTTCTGGGTTTTTCTCTGGGTCTTGATTTCGAGACACGCATCTTTGTAAAAGAGGATGCTCCAGATCTCTTGAGGAAAGAGCTCAGCTCTCAAGAATATAAGCCCGAGACTATTGCTATAAGCGGTAATACGGACTGCTATCAACCTGCCGAGCGCCGATTTAAACTTACTCGTCAGTGTCTTCAGGTTCTTTCAGAATTTAAAAACCCTGTGGGCGTTATTACCAAGAACGCCCTTGTAACGCGTGATATTGATATATTAAAAGAGAGCGCAGAGTGGAACGGTGCTCTTGTGGCTGTTTCGATCACGACTTTAGACCCCGAGCTAAAACGGGTTATGGAGCCCCGTACCTCAGAGCCCAAGCTCAGGCTTCGCGCAATTGAAGAGCTTTCAAAAGAAGGGATCCCCGTGGTCGTAATGGCGGCTCCGGTTATACCCGGACTTACAGACCATGAGCTTCCGAATATTATAAGAAGCGCTGCCGATGCGGGCGCAAGGGGTGCGGGCTATATAATGCTGAGACTCCCTTACGGGGTTTCGGAAATTTTTACCAGCTGGCTTGAGAGGTATTACCCGGACAGAAAAGACAAGGTTCTGAATAGAATTAAGTCTGTCAGGGGCGGCAATCTGAACAGCGCGGAGTTTCATAAGAGAATGAGGGGAGAAGGGATTTTTGCAGAGCAAGTAAAGGACTTATTCGATGTAGCGTGCAGGAAGGCCGGACTGAAGGGTAATCGGGTGACCTTATCAAGTGATCAATTCAAAAGGCCGGGCGGCACTCAGCTTGATCTATTTTAGATATGAGAATTGAGGGCATTAGTACTGGCTGAACGGTATTGCATCCAGAACTTCCACACGGACTTCTTCTGGGATTGCGTTTAGAAATCCGGCTTTTACGTTTTTGAATGTCTTTTTACTGTGAGCCGGCAGTACTTCGACAATCGTGACCCTGTTAGAGAACATCGGGGTTTCTTCGGTAAAGGAAAAGAATTCTACTTTCAGGTCGATTTTAGTGTAGTCGATGCTGCTGATATTCTGAAGCGTAATCTCTTTGAAGAACCCAATGGTTTGAGTCACTCCGCCGCCCCAGACAAAGTCCTCAACGATTATATCTTCCTTGGGAAGAGGGACCTCTTCTTCATATTCGTACTCGTCCCCGTAGTCCTCATATTCGTCGTCTCCCGCTTGCGCCGTAGTATAACCTCTGGCAGAGGGCTTCGTTATGATATCTCTGACCGACATTGATTCTTCATCGCCTGCATTGTAACGAGCGACTTCCCCGGACGTGTCATCGCTGAGGCTGCCCTCCGGAAGGCCTTGTTCTTTCTCAAGTTTCCTTTTGTATCTTTGAGAAAGGGAAAGTTTTTCTCCATCAGGTGAGTAAAATTCGGAATCGAGCTCCTCACCGTCGCTACCGTCAGAGGACGTTCTCTTCTTTCTGACCTGCTTTGGGGATTTCCCGTCTTTTTTGGCTTGACGGTACCTGACCTCTTTTTCGGAAATAGGCTTCGCGCTCATAATGCTGATCGATACTTCCTTTGCGTCCGGGTGACGGAATCCTACATTAATACCTTTATATGTCCGCTCGCTCCTTGCCGGAAGGATGTCGTGAATTATGGCTCTGCTGGTAAATCCCCTTACCCCTACTTTACCTCCGCTGAGACCTAAGAAATCGATCCTGATCTTAATATCCTTCCAACTCTCCGTACTATTATTTTCTAGTGTTATTTCCTTTATAATTCCTTCCGTGCCGTACTGACCTCCTGTCCACTCCCAGTTCTTTACGAGTATGAGGTCTTTTGCCTGTGTCGGAGAGCCCTTCTCAATTACTTCCGCACCGGCAACCCTGGCTATGCTGTTCTTGAGCTCGGAGTGCATCAAGCCGAATTGTAAATTGTAAAATGTCTTTTCACTCCCTGCGGGAAGCACCTCTCTGATAGTGGATCTGAGTGAGCCCAGAGGGATGTCGTTTGTTGTATAGAAATCGACTTCAATTTCGATATTCTGATAGTCCATTTGCCCTTTGTTCTCAAGCGTAATTTCCTGCATGATGCCGGGGCGCCCCTTACCGCCCGAGGCCCATTTATAATCCTTTACCACAATTGCTCTTTCGGCCTGCTCTGGGTTTACCTTCCTTTTCGCGTCGGCCTCATGTACATACAGTCCTGCCGTGAATATAACTAGCAGTATCATGATAAAAATGCTTTGAGTCGATATCAGCGCACTCAATCTTTTAGCTCGTAATATGGGTGTGAAATGCATTATAACTCCTTGGATGTATATGCCGGTTCAAGCTAAGATTATACATAATAGAATTTTAAATAGTAGCATACTGTTATTCCGAAATAAAATTTTTAGTACCGTGATCTCTGACAACAATTAATGAGGGTAAAACGGTATAGGCCCGCAGTATATCAGAAGCACGCGAGTTCGTGTAATATATATACCGTCCATGCTCAGTCAATACCTAAAGATTTTAAAGAACCACGCAAGCGACGTATACGGGGTTAAGGCTAAAACAACGCTTTCTCTCTATACTATATTGTCGATTGCATGTGTCGTTGTGCCAACACTTTTTTTTATAGCAGTCCTTATATTTAAGATATTCTGAATAAATGGGGACAGAGGCGAGTGCTTCACAGCGATGCCGGTGGGGGCAGCGAGTGAATGTCGTTTATGAGCGAGAGCAGGAATAAAATCAAGAGGACAGAGGCGAGTGCGAAGCCC
>QIHJ01000277.1 GCA_003229065.1 Candidatus Dadabacteria bacterium | reverse complement strand
TTTCTCTATCAACACTCATGCGCAGAGCCAGGTCAGGATATATATATCAAGCCCCGGCACAAACGAAGTGCTCAGATTTAGCAGCAGAAACGGCGAATTCATTGACGCATTTGTCTCAGTTAGTGAAGGCGGGCTGCAAACCCCCACAGGGATTGCTTTCGGCCCCGACTCAAATTTCTACGTAGGAAGCGAAGGCACGGACGAGGTGCTCCGCTACAACCGAAAATCAGGAGACTTCCTCGATGTCTTTGTATCTTCGGGCGAAGGAGGGCTTGATGCTCCGGGGTTCATAGTATTCGGTCCCGACGATAACCTCTATGTCGCGAGCACCGGCACAAATGAAGTGCTCCGCTACGACGGTGAAACGGGCGGGTTTATGGACGTCTTCGTCACGGCCGGCTCAGGAGGTTTGGTCACCCCCTCCGGTATTACCTTCAGTTTCGTGGGCGACCTATTTGTCTCAAGCGTAGGTACGGACGAAGTGCTCCGCTACGACGGCGCCACTGGAAATTTTATTGAAATATTCGTAACCGCAGGCTCTGGCGGGCTCGACGGACCAAGGGGCATTACTTTCCGCGGCACTACGGACTTCTATGTTAGCAGTATAAATACAAACGAGGTATTGAAGTATGACGCCGGAACAGGGGAGTTTGTCGAAGTGTTCGTCACCGCTGGAAACGGGGGACTTGACAGCCCGTTCGGAATAACATTCGCACCTGACGGCTGGTTCTACGCGGTAAGCCGGGGCACAAATCAGGTCATAAGGTACACGGGGACTAACGGGCAGTTCCTGGGCTCTTTTATCACACCCGGAAGCGGCGGGCTCAGCGACCCGACTGTCATTCTCTTCTTCCCGTCAAAATCTGTCGAAGCGCTCGGGGGCAACTGCTCGCTTGCAGAGGCGGGCTCACAGACAGCATTCCCGTGGCTCCTGTTCATAGCTTTAGCACCGCTAATATTCAAAAGGTTATTCAACTGCGAAATGATAAATTCTAGGGAAAGCACGTAGCTCCCGGGCCCTCTATCTCACACCTGAGCATCTCGTCCCCGTTTACGTTCCGAAGCGACATTCCCCACATATTCCTGTTTGAGTAATTACCGCAATTTCACTCATTCTCTGCGGCTTCAGTCTCCCGCTTGCCGAGGAGAGACTGGTTTATTAAGTCCCTGTAAATAACCTCCGCAAAAATCCTGTTGGCCTCGCTGTTAGGGTGCATATCGACCTGATATATGGAGTAATCCCTGAAGTGTTTATGCCTGAAAGCCGGAAGTGTGTTTGAAAAAAATAAATTGTTTTTGTTGCTCACCTTTTTCTCAATTTTTTTACCGAGCCTATTGTGCTGATAATCGTGATCGAGCACTACAATACTAACAGGTATACCGTTTTCCTCACTGAACTCCGCTATTTCAAATAATGCATGGTCCAGTATAAATAATCGTCTCATGTGCCGGCGGGTAAAATCTACAGCGCTTTTACTTCTGCCCGGAAGTATCTTTAATTTCTTAATGAGCTTATATGAATAGCTGGTAAAAAAACTAAATTTTTCTGTCCTGGGTGTAAACGTGCGTACTTTATCATTAACAAATTGCGACCCGTCCAGTACGAACAGCACCAGATCGGGATCGTACCCGAGAATCTTGTGTTTGAGCACTATAAGCTTGTTTTCAATAGAGTAGCCTGCTACGCCAAAATTGATAAATTCGTAATTCAGGTCCCCGGGTTCCCCATTAAGTCTCTCTTCGAGTCTGGAGTGAAATGTCTCCTCAATCTCCACACCGGCCCCCATGGTAAACGAGCCGCCCACCACAGCTACCCTGTAGGTACCGGGAGGTTTTTCGAGTGAATACTCCTTATCTCTCAACCCTCTTGAATTAGTATTAAAAGCTACGAGCTTAAACATGGTTTCGACCCCGGGCTTCAGCTCATACACCAATCCGTCTATATTCGAAGGCTTCAGGTTTCCCGAGCCTCCCGTCGATCTCAAACTCGACATCTTTGCGTAGCTAAAAGCGTCTGTGCCGAACAGATACACTCTTACCGTTTGCTCGACCGATATGTAAACGATAAAGGCCAGAACGATAATTACGACTATATCTTTTAAGTGCTTAGAAAAGAAGCCCCTGTTTTCACCGGAGTATTGCAATCTATCCTCCTGCTCCTCATCCTCTGAGCTCTTTCAAACGGCAGGTACCGTCAGAATATTTGATAGTTAAACGCGCTCCTTTGCGGGCCTGAGGAAAAAACGATCAGAAGTAGAGTGAGCGCAATAAAAAGCACGAGAGCTGCAATGAGATAGTATTTATATCTGGAAAAGAATTTGCCCAACACTACTTAGTCTCCTTTTTCGAAATAAATTCAACTAAAGACTCCGCGATCTTACCGTGAGCAAGGCCGTTTGGGTGCGCGTCGTCAAAACTCACCCAAAGCTCGATTTCGTTCCCGTGAGCTTTAAAGAGCTTCACAAGGCTCATGTAGTCAATCCCGTTCTCTTCCAGGAAGTTAGATATTCTATCATACACCTGAGTGAATATAAGGTTATCGGTGTCATGGAGCTCGGGCAGCAGCACCACCTGGAGTGCGATACCGTTCTCACGGCAGTAGTCCCGGAGCTCTATAAGCGCGTTTTTTGAATTTACCCACCCTTCCTGTTCTTCCTGATAGAGAGTGCTGTAATATTCCTCAAAGCTCTTTGCGGCGACTATATTGTTCATCAGGGAATTTATCCTCGACCAGTAAAAAGATATCAGGTGCGAGTAACCAAGGAACCAGAGCCCCGATTTCTCGGGTGTAACTTCGGCGTCGTTTATAAAGTAAAAGAGCACCACCTTATCTGGGTCGTACTTTATCCCCTTGTCAAAGAACAGGTTTACTTCCTGCTCGGTGTTGTAGTTCCCGGTACCGAAATTAATTATCTCTGTAGGTGAAGTCTTGCCAAGCTCCTCTTCGAGTACGTATTGAAAAGTATCTTCGATTTCGACCCCCCAGCCGAATGTAAGGGAGTCCCCAAGGAATATCATCCTGTATGCGTCCCCTTTCTCCGGGGAATATTCCTTGTCCCTGAGCCCGTCCGAGTTAATGGACACGTTTACGTCCATAAGCTCCTTCTCACTCCCTGGTTTGTGCACGTGCCCTATCTTGGGGTTCTCCGAGTCCTCCTTTACGCTCATAGCGTATCGGGTCATCTCTATGTCGTAAACCGTGTTGTAGTGCAGATACACCCTGATGAGCGCTTCGCAGATAGCGAAGAGGACCAGTATTAAAATTAATATTGCGAGCAGGTTTTTCAGTATCTTAGAGGCATTCAATATAAGTTGACCACTCAGCCCGGGGGGCTTAATATCAGTTCGTTATTTGCATTTGAAATTTGATTAATATAAAGCCGGCACATACCGGGCATTATAATACCCAAACAGGAAAAAATTTAAAAACCCCGCAGTAAAAACTGTTACCATCTGAGACTAAAAATTGCGAGACTAGATTTTGCGAGACTAAATATTGCAATACTAAATATTGCAATACTAAATATTGAAGGTCACAAAACCTCCGGTTCAGGAGCTGCATCTTCCTGCAGACCCACAAAGACCAATAACGGATCATAGTCTCCTCTGTCAGCGGCGCGTAATGCTTCGATGTATACTGTCTTTCGCACGCCAATGGATTGCAGATCATGACCACCGATCCAATCAATTGGGTTTTTATCCAATAGCTTTGTGAGGACTGTATCAGCCATGATCCTCGCATGGCGGCCGTTGCCATTAGTAAAGACATGAATATAGACAAGCTTGTGATGAAAGCGTACCGCTATTTCCCCGGGGGAATATGTTTTATTTTCGATCCAGTATTTTGTATCATCAAGCAGCATACGTAACTGAGCACCGATTTGTACTGCATCAACACCTATATTCTTACCTGTCGTGCGAAACCGGCCAGCCCACTCCCAGACTTCACCGAATAGGCGTTTATGCATCTCGCGCACAAACTCCTCGTTCAATATATCCTTTTTCCGTGTGCGGCCAAGCCACCCCAGACCCATCTGGATATTGCCCTGCTCTAAATGATCCAGCTCCGCCCTTGTAGTGACGTGCTTGTGCTTTAACCCTTCTATCTCATCGTGATCAAGCGGTGTGGCCCCTTCAGGATATTCAATCATCGCTATACTTCATCATTCCAGAAATCAGACGGTATATCTTTAAGCATGTCCCTTTGCAGCCGCTCTATCTCAAATTCAATTTGCTGTTCTGTCAGCACCTGGTCTTCCAGCGCCGCGTGCCTGCTGGCTGCTTCAACCATGCGCTGTGCTTTCTTCTTGGCACGTTCTGCCAGGATGTTTTCCACTGTATCATGCGGCACTATTGTATAAACAAAACGACATCCCATCCCTTCTGCCATACTTTGCATGGTTTTAATGGTGACTCTGCCGGATAGCTCCGCCTTTTCGGTTTTGTAGACTTGCGCTCGTGTCACACCCAATCGCCGCGCGAGTTGTGCGACAGATATACCAAGCGCTTTCCGGACAGTAGACAGCCAGCCTTCTTTTGGAAGCTCTAACGTACGCATCTGTGCTGCAACCTTGTTGACACGGTTTCTATATTGTTCCATTGCGATCTGTTTCACGATGCTCATTGTATACTCACATGTTGATTTATATCCCTTCTTTGCATACCTAATAGTATACAT
>QIHJ01000150.1 GCA_003229065.1 Candidatus Dadabacteria bacterium | reverse complement strand
AAGCCCGGGATCGGCGCAATCAAGCCCGATTATCAACAATTTCATAAATCATATCCTTTTTCTAACGAAGCTCAGTGCAACGAAAATCGCGGGTATGAGCAAGATTAATATATTAAACATTACAGTACCGCTATACGGGCTCATTCCCGCGCCGCTCAGTAGAGAGCACCCTCCTCCGCCGTTACCGTTTCCTCCGTTTCCAGGGTTGCCGCCGAGTCCTGAGCCGGGGCCGGCCAAGCCCTGAAGGGCCACATCCACTGCTGCGAACGCGTCTACTATACCCGCCCCCGAGGTATTATCGAATCCGGGAGGGCCTATGTCGGTTGCGGTATCCATCAGAATATCGAGTATCTCCTGAGGGGTTTGTCTAGCTGCAATCGCTGATTCTATGGTTTGACCGCTTGTAAGAGTAAGGTTCGCGAATTCCACTGCCTGATACACCAGGGCCGCAGCCGCAGCCACGACAGGGGCCGCGGCGGAAGTGCCGAAGAAATCCGTAAAGCCCGGTACTGTTGTGGATGTTCTGTTAGGCGCTGAAATATCCGGTTTGGGCCTCGCCTCAAGAAGCGTGGCCGCCTTTAAAGATGATCCGGTATCTATTGATGAAACCGTAACCACTGGATCAAAAAATATGGACGACGGGCCGAACGAGCTGAAAAAGTCTATCTCTCCGTTAAACGTAGCCCCCACAGCTATTACGTCCGGGTGTGCGGGGTGGCCGAATATAGCGTCCTCCGGCACATTAAATTCCTGAAGAGTGCCGTTTCCGTTGAAAAAGATTTCAAGTGTCTGTTCTTCGCCGCTGAATTTATCTATAACTATTTCGAACGCCGCAGATACGCCGCCATTATTCTCAACTGCTGCAATTTCTATGGGGTCGTCGTTTCCGTTTTGTATTATAGTGCTGGAATCTATTACAGTAGTTGTCCCCGGCTCCACTAAAAACAGATCGTAATCATTAGACGACCCGCCGAAAGCGTCCGACCACTGGAGTATCACGACTACCTCTCCGCCTGCAGGCAACAGATAAGACATACGGTTGGTGCTGGCTTCTCCAGCGGCAGCGCCGAAGTCGTGGTTTTCGCTGTCGTCGTCACCCGGTTCAATATCCGTATATAAGGCTTGATAATGTCGGAGCTGATCGTTACCCGCGGCAGATACAAACACCTTCCCCTGCTTTACAGCATCGGCTGCCGCCTGCGCCACAGAGCCGTCCTGAAAAAACGGCTCCGATAAGTATCCGATATCATCTACTATTATGTCGACCCCGTTGTTGCTGAAGAATTCAACCGCTTCTATAAACTTCATGGTGCTGTTTCCGGTATGGAATGCAAGATCAGCGCCGGGCGCAATATCGTGTATTATCTCGAGTAGTGCGGTACCCTCGTCTCCGCTCCCCGCGTCACCTATTTGTACGAAAGATGGCAGGTCGCCTGAAGCCTGGGAATTACCCAGACTTGCTACTCCGTCTGATATCACACCGACTTTAACTCCCGAGCCGTCAATTCCAAACTCAGCCCTTGCCTGGTCCGCTCCGATTATAGAATCGGCTTCTGCGGTAACAGAGCCCACGCGTGTGTGACCGTAGCTCGGTGGGGTTATCTTATCTACAAAACCAAGCTCCGACGCTTCCTCTATAACGTCGTGAGGAAGCCATCCCTGAATAATTTTAAGGTTATCGTTAATGACTTCTGTCTCAAGACCAAGATCCATCAAATTACTAAGGTTTTCTTGACCTACCTCGTTACAGTGAATATATACTTCGATCATTCCTTCCGAATCCACCTTAACAAGCCTTGTTGACAACTCTTCAAGACCGCTTACGTCCAGGTTATCCCTGCTTACGTTTATCCGCTCAATTTCATCTATCACTTCACCAAGTGCAGGGTTTATCTTGCCGCTTCTAATGCCGCCGTCTTCGCTGCTCTCGTAACCGATTCTCTTAAGTACCTGCTCAGAATCTTCAGCCTGAACACCGGTTGATCCGTAAACGCCCAATATTACAGCAAATACCGTAAGTAAAGTTTTATTCATATCACCCTCCGAGGAGTTTGGTAAATTCTAACTGTTATAACTAAATAGAGACAGTTTAGGTTTCATTTGTTATAAAAATCCGGGAATTACATTTTCCAGGAGCTTTTAATAGTTTACCCGCGGTTTTTCTAAGCATATAGATAAATTTAATACCGAAAAATAGCGCCTTCGTTTCGACTGTTTAGTTTGAATCAATAAATGCCTGAATTAAGTCACGGGCTCCCTCGGCATTGTGGGTGTCTATTATTGGAGCTACTGCGTAGGCGCCCGCTTTTAAATACTCACTTGCTTCCTCGACAGTCATTACGTCCGTAGCAATAAGCTTATAATCGGGATACATCTCTTTTAATCTGCTAAGCCAGCGGACTCCCCCCACTGCGGCGCACGGATATATGCTCACGGCGTCTGCTCCCAGCTCATGCGCCTCATATACTTCTTTAGGAGTAAGAGCGCCTGCCGCATGGAATATCTTCTCGCGCCTGCATTTTTTGGTTACGCCTTTGTCTAAGTGATTCGTAAAAATGAATTTCGCCCCTGCATTTATAGCAGTTCTCGCTTCTTTGGCTGTCGATATGGAATAAACCCCCGGACTTCTCTCCCCCTTTCTCTTAAGCTGCTTCATCCTGTCCTTTACGCCCGTGATTTTATAATCCAAAGCCACTAGCCCATGCCCACCGTTTTTTATCTCTCCGAGCGCATTCAATACCTGCTCCGCCGATTCCCCGGTCAGTAGAATAAAGAGCCTGTGCGCTTCTATAATCTCGACTGTTTTTTTATACCGCTCAAGAGGTGAAGGCTCTATGGCCATTTGGTTTGCCATGTCTTTGTCTCGGAATAGATGAATTGTACTTATTGAATGTGATGATATATAATATTGCCCAAAAATAAAGTGCTGTTCTCAGTCCGCTCAAGGGTTCCGAGGACAGGGCAGACAATTATTTTAAACATAGAAGGGGTAAATATATACACCCGGGTCAGCAATAAATAAATATTTACAGATAATTTAAAGTGTATTCTCAGCCCTAATCGAATTTCGCGGCTTCAAAATACATATACGTATCAGTAATTATTTAGGCATTTGAAGAAACCCTCCAAAGTTTCAGGCTCCGGGCTCTGTATAATCAGAACAGATAAATCATGCAAAATACAACTGCCGCTAAAGGTTCAATTTCTAAACCCAAATCAAATGTAAAAATACGTTTTGCTCCCAACACCGAGTTTGAAAGAGAGCTTAGCAAGAGAGTAAACGCTTTTTTTGAGGACACGTCCAGCGCAAAGAAGGATTTGTTCAACATGTATTTAAAGTCCTTTATAGCCATTTCTTGGGTTGTTGTTTCTTACTGTCTTATAGTTTTTGCGGGTCTTCCCGTTTGGGGAATTCTTCTCTCATCACTATCGCTCAGTCTTGCGCTTAACGCGCTTTCATTCAATGTGATGCACGATGCTATTCACGGTGCGTATTCAAAACATAAAATCGTTAATAAGCTTATGGGCCACTGTCTTGATCTGATCGGCGGCAGCTCATTCTATTGGGACTCTAAACACAACCACTATCATCATTCCTATCCCAACATCACAGGACATGATAGTGACGTCGAGCCCGGCATATTCGCGCGGTTCACCCCGCATCAGAAGAAATACTTCTTCCATCGTTTCCAGCACTTCTATATCTGGTTCCTCTATGGGTTCCTTGCCATCAAATGGCACTTCATAGATGATTTCCACGTCTATATCACCGAAAACTTAAACGGTTACTACATAGAACGCCCCAAAGGTATGGACGCTCTTATATTCTTCGGAGGAAAGATATTCTTCTTTATAATAGCAATCGTGATTCCGTCATTTTATTATCCCGTACTCTACGTAATCGGATTTTATATATTAATAGCGATGATGCAGGGTGTGATAATGTCCCTGGTGTTCCAGCTCGCCCACTGTGTTGAAGAAGCCGATTTCCCGATGCAGGACGAGGAAGCGGGGGTAATGGACAGGACTTGGATTGTCCATCAGATTTACACAACGGTGGACTTTTCAAGAGGCAACACGCTCCTCACATGGTACCTCGGCGGGCTTAACTATCAGGTAGAGCATCACCTGTACCCTCAGATTTGTCACCTGAATTATCCTAAAATGTCGCATATAGTTGAGAATACCTGTGAAGAATACGGTGTTCCCTATACCGTCAGCTCATTCTTTGACGGTGTCCGCTCGCACTATAACTGGCTCCGACAGCTGGCCCACGCGCCTTAGGGGCGATACAGTTGAGTAAGATTTGCTGGTAATTAATATGCCGGCGAGGATTTCCTTCTTTGTGGCGGAGGGAGTGGGATTCGAACCCACGAGAATCTTGCGACTCTACTGGTTTTCGAGACCAGCGCCTTCGTCCGCTCGGCCATCCCTCCAGCTTCAGCACCCAGATAAACTACCAAAGGGGACAGTATATTGCAATCGCGCTCACCTTATTTTGTCGTCATTCCGGGCCCCGATACTGAATCAAGTTCAGCACAAGCTCGGAATCTCATCCTTTGTAATTGCCTTCTTTTAACACCCATAGGATAAGGGGGATTTGCTTTTGTCATTCCCGAACGTTTTCTTTAGATTCCCTCCTTAGAAAAAGGAGGGTTAGGGAGGATTTGTACTTTGTTGTCATTCTGAGCAAAGCGAAGAATCTCTCTTTTGCACT
>QIHJ01000327.1 GCA_003229065.1 Candidatus Dadabacteria bacterium | reverse complement strand
AAAGAGAAGGCTTTGCGCGAATTATGCAGACCAGGACTGGCTCGGGAAGATGCGCCCCTGGTACGGACACGACGGACATTTTCACGTGAGGCTCAAGTGCCCTCTGGGCAGCGCCTCGTGTGAAGCGCAGGTGCCGCTGCCAAACTACGGGGACGGCTGCGGGGAGCTTGTTACCTGGTTTAGGGAAGACGGTAGTGTGAAGAAAAGAGGAAAGAGCGGAACGTATGTGCAGCGGAGACTGCCGGATGAATGCATCGCGATAGTCAACGGGCAGTATTGAAACGGGCAGTATTGATAGTCGGCTTTAGCCTATTTGTATACCTTTGAGACTTTATCTGTATCTTCACTCTCAGCGGTTTTATCGGGCGTATCTTTATTGGGACACTCGATGGGCCCATCCCAAATTATCTCTGACTCGTTTGAATTGAGGAACTCTGTGCCGACCTTTCTGGCACCTGTAAAAATGGCCCCTTTTAGATTGACGCGCTCAAAATCGACGCCGTTTAGCTTGGAGTTTATAAAGCAGGCGCCTTCGAGATTTACATCCGTGAAGTCGACGCCGTTGAACTTGGCGCCGGTAAAGTCGGCCTTCGACAGATCTGAGAACTCAAAATCTACAGCATAGAATTTAGCGTCTATGAAGCTGTGACCTGAGAAATTGACCCCTATGAAGTCGTGGCTCTTGTATACCTCACCGTCATGAACCGTGTTAGCCTGTTCTGCGCCTTCTTCAGACGGCTCTTCAATATGCTCTTGCTGAACCCCGATATCCGTACCAATATCTCCTTCCTCAGAATAAGCATAAGGGCAAAGGAATAGAAATGACAATAATACCAAGAGCGAGTATTTGACTGCGCTCATTAACTTTTCTCCTACAGTCTCCCATCGAGACTTTAAAGTGAAGCTATATTATAGACTAATATCGGGGGAATTGGAACAGGGGCTTAATGAAATAAAGCATATTAGAGAATTTCTCTCTATCGTATATATGCTCGGGACTTCGATTATTTACTCGAGCTCGTATTTATCGCCGAGCTCGGGAATTTGTATGTCTTTAAAACCCTCTTTTTTGAGCGCGGAGCGGAATTTTTCCTGACGGTCGAGATCGCCGTGGACAAGATATATACATTTAAGCTTATCCCTCGAAAGATTTGAGAGATATTCGAGCATCTCGGGCTCATCGCCGTGCGCGCTGTAGGAGTCCATAATCTTAACCTTGGCTCTTACGCGGCGCTCCTGACCGAATATCCTGATTTTCTTTTCCCCGTTCCTGATCTTGGCGCCCAGGGTGTGAGGGGCGCAGAAACCCACTATGAGCACCGTGTTTTTCTTATCCTCTATGTGATTTAGAAGGTGGTGGAGAATGCGGCCTCCGGTCATCATACCCGAGGCGCTGATAATAATGGCCGGGCCCTCAAGGTAATTGAGCTTCTTTGAATCCTCGGTACGTTTAATGTATTTGAGGTCGTTAAAGCGGAAGGGGTTAGGGTCGTCCAGCATATAATCCAGAATGTCACGGTCAAAACACTCGGGGTGGAGCCTGAAAACCTCGGTCGCATTTACAGCCATCGGGCTGTCAACGAATACCGGCACAGTGGGCAGCCTGCCCTCGGTCTCGAGCTTGTCCAGGGTATGAACCAGCTCCTGGGTCCTGCCGACACTGAAAGCGGGGATTATCAATTTTCCTTTATTATTTATGCACGTTTCCGTTATGATGGAGAGTAAATCCTCGACGTCCTGGGGAAGCTGGTTGTGTTTTTTGCCCCCGTATGTGGACTCGCAGATTAGATAGTCGAGGTTTTCCATTGGCTGGGGGTCCTTGAGTATCGGGCGGGCGGGCCTGCCAATGTCTCCCGAGAAACCAAAATACACAGGTTCTTTGCCATTCTGCTCGATCCTGAGCGTAACACTTGCGCTGCCGAATATGTGTCCGCTGTCTTTAAACATAACACTAACGCCGGGCTTCAGCGGGTGCCAGGAGCCGTAGCTTATGCCGACAAACCGTGAAAGTGCGTTATACGCGTCCTCATTCGTATAGAGGGGCTTTACGTCCTGGGGAAGCCCCCTTTTCTTTCTTCTTTTGTTTTGGTAGTAGGCGTCACTTTCCTGAATTTTGGCGCTGTCTATAAGCATCACGGCAGATAGGTCCCTGGTTGCGCTCGTGGATATAATTCCTCCCTTGTAACCGTCCTTCACAAATCTAGGGATGCGTCCACAGTGGTCTATGTGGGCGTGCGAAAGGACCATGCAGTCTATGTCGCCAGGGTCGAATATCCACTGTGCGTTAAAATCTAGAAACTCCTCGTCTCTTCCCTGGTAGAGCCCGCAGTCAAGTAGTATCTTGAAACCGTCATCAAGCGTAAGCAGGTGGCAGCTGCCGGTTACAGTACGAGCCGCGCCGCAAAACTTTATCTCCATTCGATGACCTCTACTTTGAATTCAGAATTTTGGAATTCAGAATTTTGATATGGTTTATTTTCTACCAATTTTCTTAGCTATACAAGTATATTCGGCGGGAAAGTCAAAAACGTAATATAGGCTTAGTTGCGTTCTTTCTCTTCTCTATGTTTAACAGGTACGGTCGTGCGAGGACTGCCGCAGCCACCGAATCTGGGCGTTTCCGTGCTTGCCTTGAACATCCAGG
The DNA here is from genome assembly GCA_003229065.1 of Candidatus Dadabacteria bacterium. Lineage (GTDB taxonomy): Bacteria > Desulfobacterota_D > UBA1144 > Nemesobacterales > UBA2774 > UBA2774. Next base: position 2,356 of record QIHJ01000327.1, on the reverse strand, counting down.
ACAAACCGAAGCCGAACAGTGTGCCCGAGGCGTTAGCCAATATATCTAAATAAGAGAAGCTCCTGCCGGGTATAACAAGCTGCATGCCTTCAAGCAGGACTCCTATCGCGATCACTAATACAAAAAGGTAAAACCTCATATTGAAAGAACGTGCGATAAAATAAGCAAATATTCCCAAACCACAGTAGGCTATGAAATGAGCGATTTTATCGGAATTGCCCGGGGCTTCAATGCCCGAGACCGGAATGAGGCTTAGAAGAATGAGCGCTATGAGATAAGAGGCTGAAATTAATTTGAGCATATTCGACAGTTATATATACATATGTCCTTAACTACTGATTATACATGATTATTTGATTGGGAGCTCAGGTGATTAGTTGTGTCACCCTTCCCAGCTTCGCACAAGGCTACGCCGCGACAGGTGAGAGCCTCAGGATGCGCGGGTTTGTTTAGATGCCAAGATTGGAGGGGATTGTGGCACTCTGCTTGTAATTGCGAGATTGTATCACTCCCATCCTAATTAATTTGGTTTCTGCAAGTTCTGTCCAGTACTAGAATAACTCTATCAGCTTTGTTCCAAGTAGACCTGTTGCTCGTTCACTCGAAACAGTCCCCCGCCAAGGGGGAAGGAAAATAGATATGTATTTTGCGACTGTTTTGATTTTATGATATACATAGTATTGGGTAAGCGAGACTACCCAATTAAGCTGTTTCCTTATAATAACAGTCCGAACATGAGCACTATAGCGCAACCCAAAACCCTCTGGATCAAAGACCCTAAATTCGATCTGATATATTTAAACTTCGGCTGGGTAGCCGTATACCTCGCTTTCGTAATGTTCGAGAATTACTTTGCCACAATTTTAATAATCGTCGCTGTAACGAGCTTCGTACACCGACACTATACGTTCGCCCTGGTTTACGGGCAGAAAGAGGAGTTTCAGAAGCGAAAAAGGGCTTATATACTGCTCCCCGTTGCCTTTTTAATTATCGCAGTCGTATTCTATAAGCTTGATATTTTTTATATTCTGCTTGCGGTCTCGATTGTGTGGACTATGTACCACACTATAGCCCAGAAGTATGGTCTTACCAGAATTTATTCGAGAAAGGCTGATTACGGCTATGCATGGCTGGATAAGGGGATTATATATTCGTGGTTCGTTTTCCTGTTCTTTGCGCTCGGAGAAAGGAACAGGGAACTCTTGAAAGACTACCACGAAGGGCGGACCCTGATTAAGTTCCTGGGGGATTATTTCCACATATTTACAATGATATCCTATGTCGCCCTGGCTGTGGCTATAGCTTTTACTGTCGTTTACATATATGTGGAGCTAAAGAGCTGGGACAAAATAAGCCTGCCGAAGAACATATTCGTACTGTCAGTCTTACTACTTTACGCAACGTTCTTTCAATCACTCATAATCGGTTTTTTGGTATTCGGGTTTTCACACGCAATCGAGTATATAGCGTTCGTGAACCTGTTCGTTAACTCAAAGTATAAAAAAAGGCCCGACACGGGGAGTCTTTTTTCGAGAGTTACTAAAAAACAGTGGCTATACGCGGGGATATTCACTGTGCTGCTGGCCGGAATCAGCATTGCCGGCATAAACATCAACAATTACGTCCTGGGACTATATATAACGGGCTCTTCTTTCCTCCACTTCATTTACGACGGGTGGATCTGGAAGGTGAGCAAGCCCGAAGTGGCAAAACCACTCGATCTAAAACCCTTAAATACCCCTTCTTAAGAAATCTCAAGAACCTAGATAGCAACATTTATTGTTGACTGAATGTTCAAAATTGTGTATCTTATCCAATATGGGAAGGCCGTACGAATTCGATAGAAATGAGACCCTGTCAAAGGCGATGGACGTGTTCTGGGAAAAGGGCTATAAAGCGACCAGTATAGACGATCTCGTCCACAGAATGGGTATACAGAGGGGTAGTATTTACAACACATTCGGTGATAAGCATGAGCTGTTTCTCACGGCTGTCGAATACTACGGTGAGGTGGTGACCTCCAGGACGCTGAAGGTGCTTGAGGGCGAGGGGTCTCCCCTCGGTAACATTAAGAAGTTTTTTGACGTTATAGTGAGCACGCCGCCCGGCGGGCGCTCGAAGGGGTGTTTGATCAGCAACACCGTCGTAGAGCTTGCCCCGCACGATGAAGAGGTAGCGGAAGTGGTAAAGGGGATAATGAATAAGATACAGTCCTCGTTTCTAAAATGTCTCGACAGAGCAGTGGAACAAGGCGAGCTGCCCGAATCTACTAACACACGCGTTCTGTCTAACTTTTTAGCTACGAGCACGCACGGGCTTATAGTTACAGGAAAATCAACCCCTGACAAAAAACAGT
>QIHJ01000188.1 GCA_003229065.1 Candidatus Dadabacteria bacterium | reverse complement strand
CCGGCAGCGCTACCGGGGTCGTTTAGATCAAGCGGGAGATCGGGGCAGCCGACTATGCCGAGCACCACTTCGCCGTTTTCAATGAGGGCAAGGGCGACCGCGTACTGCTCTCCCCGGAGAAAACCTTTCGTGCCGTCTATCGGGTCGAGCGTCCAGAGCCTTCCTTGTGCGCCTCCCTGGGAAGCGCCGCTGTCAATTGCCTCTATTACTTCTGACTCGGTGATTCCGGACAATATTGCCGAAACATGCGCCGTTATGTGGGCTTTGAGTGTCTCTCCTCCCTCGGAGTTTAATTCCGCCGTGTCCTCTTCCGCTACTATGGGGTCGTCGGGGAAAGCTTCATTTATCGCCCGGCAGATGAGGGCCTGCGCGCCGAAATCGGCCACCGTAACCGGGGACTTATCTTTCTTTGTCATAGTTTCTTCGGAAACAAGTGAAGATTGTACATCTTTACACAGACGACACGCCTTTTCTACAGCTTCTATTGCAATTTTAAGCTCGGTTTCGAATTTCATTATTTCTCCAGGTGATGGGTTCTGATTTCTGGCGAAGGATTATACCATTTATGGGAGACATTTCTGGGGTGAGTCTATATTTTAACCACGAATTACACGAGATGATACAGGATGCGCGGCTTCGCTAAAGCTGCGCCGCGGCAAGCGTCGTGGCACTTACTTTATGTCTCTTCTTTTGCATGATCAAAAGAAGCAAAAATCACCGCACACGAAGTGTGTTTTAAAATTGTACTGGACTAGCTGAGTAATAATGTAAGCTCACCAGTCGTAATTGCAGGCATATGAGCTTCAGAGAGACCGTATGTCTGCACTTACTGAGTGCTACGCTAAAAATAAATTATGGAAGCTAAATATTACAATTCCGCCCACACCCCGTATAAGGTTCTTAACGCCATCCTAATTAACTTTCTATACGCTATTTATGTATGTCGGAAGCAATTCACCCTTCGACTACACACTTCGTGTGTGCTCAGGGTGAGCGGGTTACTTTGTTGCCGAGATTTAAAGAGATTGCCGCGGCTCTTGGGGGCCCCGCTATAGTGGAATGTTACTCCGAGGCAGCGGGCGAGGTGCGTCCTCTAACCTTTGCAAACCAGGCGGAGAAGTGGTTCTTGCCATCAAGGACGAGGCTGAATACGGAGGGTACTAGTATCAGTGTGAACATTGTAGATACCAAGAGGCCGCCTACTACGACGCTTCCGAGCCCCCTGTAGAACTCGGAGCCCGAGCCCGGCAGAAGTATGAGCGGCATCATGCCGAATACGCTCGTCGTGGTGCTCATGAATATAGGCCTGATACGCGACTTTACGGACTCGACTATCGCTTCCTTAGACTCCATGCCGTGGTCCCGCATGTAGTTAAGCGCCTGGTGCACGATCAAGATCGCGTTATTTACCACAATACCGATCAGTATAATAAAGCCGAGCATAGTGAGCACGTTTAGAGGCATGTAGATAAAAAAGTTCAGTATAAAAAGGCCCAGAAACCCGCCGAATGAAGCGAGCGGAACGCTGAACATTATGACCAGCGGGTAGAGGAAACTCTCAAAAAGAGAGGCCATCAGGAGAAAAGCGATCAATGCCGCTAGCAGGAAATTCCACTGAAGGGCCCGGCGCGTAACCGAGAGATCGTCAGCGCTCCCGGTAAGTATTGCGTTGTATGATCCCGAAAGCTGGCCGCTTGCCTTAAGCGGATCAAGGATTTCACTGTTTATAAGCTCGATTGCGCTCTCAAGGGGCATCTTTTCGGGCGGTATGATCGAAATAGCAATAGTCCTCTGACGCTCGTAATGGTTTATCTGCTCTGGGCCGGTCGTAACGTTTACTTCGGCGATCGAGCCCACAGTGACCATTTTGCCGCTATCGGTGTTGATCATGAGATCCTCTATCTCATGTGTCCTGCTTGCGTACTCGTCTGCGCCCCTTAAAGTGAGATCGATCTCATCACCGTTTATCTGGAATTTGCTCACTGTGGCTCCGTCCACAAGGGCGTTTAGCATAAACCCGAGCCCTTCGTTTGTGATGCCTACATCTGAGGCCCTTTCTCTGTTAAGTACAAGCTGTACTTCGGGGTTCCCTAGGTCTAGACTGGGTATAGGGCGTATCTGCGCGCCGGGTATCTTCTGAATCGCAGTAAAGAACACCTGCTGCGCAATCCCTACGAGCTTTTCCATATTGGGGCCCGTCAGCTGAATGTTAATAGAGCGTCCCTCGCCGATCCCCCTCTGGAAAATGCTCGACTGGTTTACGATTGCGATCATACCGGGAATCTTGCTGAGAGAGGCCTGCAGTACGGGCATAATTTCCTTTATCCTCTCGGGCTCCTTCACCCGGGCGCCCATAAAAGCCTGACGGCCTCGGGCTACGTAGAAAAAATTCTGTATCGGGGGACCATTGAGCGCTTTAGCCTCGGGAGTGCCGGGCTCTGCCTCCCAGTAAGGTCTGAGATCGGCTTCGATCTGCTCACCGATCCTTGTGAACTCGCCTATGTTATAGCCCGGCGGCGGTATTAATATCCCGAAAACCAGGTTTCTGTTGCCCTCGGGCAGGTATTCTGTCTTGGGAATCATTAACCAGCTAAGGAAGATTGCTCCGAGCGTAAATCCCGCAACTACGAATATTCTGGTTCTGGTGCTTGAGAGAATACTCTCTACCAGTCCTGCGATAGATGCGGCTATCCGGCCTGCCGTATTGGTAAATCCCCAGAGATTCGTGAAGTTCTTTCCCGGTCTCTGTGTAACTACGCTTAGGATTTTTGCCGATATAGTGGGTATAACGGTGATGGAGACTATGAGGCTCAGAATGACGGATACGCTGATCGCAATAGCAATGTCCCGGAATAGCTGGCCCGCCTGGTCCTGGACGAATATCACGGGAACGAAAACCGCCGCGGTGGTCAGTGTGCTCGCGAGCACCGCTCCCCAAACCTCGACTGCGCCGTCATAAGCGGCGCGCACACGGGACTTGCCCATCTGCATGTGGCGGTAGATATTCTCGAGTACGACAATTGAGTTATCTATTACCATGCCGACTGCAAATGCCATTCCCGCCAGGCTGATTACGTTAATTGTCCTTCCGAGAGCTGCCATTACGACGAAAGTGCCGACGATGCTTATCGGTATCGCCGTTGCCACGATGAGCGTGCTGCTCGCGCTCCTTAGAAACAAGAGGAGTATGACTATTGCAAGAAGGCCTCCTATAACGAGGTTCTGCTGAACGAGGCTGATTGCACTTTTGATATAGCCCGTCTCTTCATAGACGTTAATCAGGAACAGGCCTCTTTTCTTAAGCTCTCCCTCGTTGAGCTCTTCCATGGCTTCCATGAGCCCGTCCATGACTTCAATGGAATTGGCGCCGCTCTCCTTTACTGCGTTTACTGCGATAGAGGGCTGGCCGTTCTGGCGTACTGCAAAGTCTGCGTCCTTATACCCGAGCCTGACTGTGGCTACGTCCCGGACATAAACGGGCGCGCCGTTTTTTCTCGCTATGATTACGTTCTCTATGTCCTCCGGAGAGCTGTATTCTCCGACCGTCCTGACAGTGTATCTCCTCTTGCCCTCGTCGAAGTCTCCCGCGCTGTAGTTATCGTTCTCTTTGTCCAGAGCCTCCGCCATTTCGGAAAGAGTGATGCTCCTAGCGGCAAGAGCGTTGGGGTCGACCACGACCTGCATCTCACGCTCGTAACCGCCGAAAACGTTTGAGGATCCAACCCCCGAGACGCGCTCGAAGCGGGGTTTTATATAGTCCTCCGCGAAGTCGTGGTAGGTATTGATATCGACGTTTCCGTCCTCGGGCTTCAGGATGAACCAGGCCATAGCGCTTGCGCCCGTATCTGTAGTGCTGATTACAGGCTGGTCAGCGTCATCAGGGTAGTCTTCCACCTGGTTTAGCTTGTTTGAGACATCTACGCTTGCAGCGTCTAGGTCCGTACCTATTTCAAACTCGAGCACTATAGTGCCCAAAGAGTCCTCGCTTTCGCTCGTCATCTCTACAAGACTGTCCAGGGTCTTCAGCTCGTCTTCCTGGTCGCGTACTATCTCTGTCTCTATCTCCTGAGGGCTTGCGCCCTGCCAGAAGGTAGAAACCGTAATAGTGGGTTTCTGAACGTCGGGGGTTAGCTGTACGGGTATTCTGAAAAGAGAAATTCCGCCGAATAGAAGGATAAAGATCACAGCTACGGCTACGCTTACGGGTTTGTTGATTGAAGTTTCGACCAGTTTCATTTAATTATTTTTGCCTCATCATAAGGGTTTATTTGAACATATTACGGCCGGGTATTCTTGCGGTCAGATTTATCGTAGTTTAGCAAAGGATACTTAATTCACTTTATCTTTAGCGTCAGTGTCCTCATTAACTATCTTAACCGCCTGGTTGGGCATGAGCCTCTCGTTCCCCCTGATAACTACTTTCTGACCTGTCTCTACAGGGCCTAGCACCTCGATCCTGTCATCATATGCGGTACCGGTTGTCACCGGAATAGGTTGAACGGCTCCGTCGATGACTACGTAGATGAAGTTTGCGTTGTTCTGGGTCACGATAGCGTCTTTGGGTACGAGCTTTACGTTTGCAGGCTCGCCGATCGGAAATGAAACGCGGGCCACCATGCCGCTTTTGACCGCGCTGTCTTTGTTATCGATTGTTACTTTTACAGGAAAAGTCCTGGATTCACTGTCCGCCTGGGGTACGAGAGAGCTAATCTCCCCCTGAACG
>QIHJ01000203.1 GCA_003229065.1 Candidatus Dadabacteria bacterium | reverse complement strand
GCACGCTCGAGAGCGGAAGCAATAAAAGAGCGGCAATTAGTATAAACTGTTTAAAGCGACTTCTAATGTAGGTCATCTAAATCCTCCAAGAAAAAGAATTGTATAACCGCGAATAAGCACTAATTAACACAAACTAAGTTCTAATAAACAAACCTTCTAAGATGATTTTAATCCCTGTTTATTTTTTCGCGTCCATTCGTGTAAATTCGTGGTTAATCCTGTTTTGCTTTTGCTGTGGCTAATTTACCGCCTTATTTTCGAGAGCAGCCTCAAAAACTCAATATACAGCCAAACAAGAGTAATTATAAGCCCGAACGCTCCGTACCACTCCATAAATTTGGGAGCTCCGTGCTCTGCGCCCTTTTCTATGAAGTCGAAATCTAGCACCAGATTGAGCGCCGCGATCACCACAACGAACAGGCTGAAAAGTATACCGAAAGTCCCGCCCGAATAAATAAAGGGTACATTAACACCAAAAAACCCGATTATTAAAGACACGAAATATACGAGGAATATGGCCCCTGTGGCTGCGACGACTCCGAGCCTGAACTTCTGCGTCACCTTGATAAGTCCCGAGCGGTAAGCCACCAGGAGCGCAAACAGTGTTCCGAACGTAAGCGCAACGGCTTGAAACACGATTCCCGGGAACCGAGCCTCGAAAATTGCAGATAGTCCGCCGATGACAAGCCCCTCGAGGAGCGCGTAAATAGGTGCGGTAAACGGCGCCCAGGTTTTTTTAAATATAGTGATAAATGCGAAGATCAATCCGCCGAAAAGCCCGCCGTAGAGCCAGGGGGTAACAGCGGCCTCGCCCGATACGGAAAACACGTTCCAGAGCCAGTAGGCAGGGATCATCAACAGAACAAGGAGTATTACCGTCTTATTAATAGTGCCGTTAATGGTCATGCGCCCTTCTGCTGGAATTGCAGTGTCGAAGCGATCAAACATGTTCTTTCCGAGCGCGGGATTAGAGCTTTTAATCAATTATAGTTACCTCTATGTAACGTCATATTAATACCGTATCGCAAGCCGATATTATATCATTTCCTTTCCGGGTCTAAATCATTTTAGTTATATACCAGTCATTCCGGGCCCCAATAAATATGCATTTATGTAAATACTAATTGGAAGGGAATTTTATGGATTCCCGACAGACACGCTCAGGAATGACAAGTATGAGTTTCTGCGGATCAGGGCCCCGGACTGGCACTCTTAAAGGCCCCGCCATAAAGTGCACCCTGAAAGGTACCCCTCTTCTCAAGCTCTGCTTCTATCCCTTGTAACACCTGCAGGTGAGACTTATTCCACTGGGGCGCGATCAACAGCTCATGCGGCGTATCGGTAAAGAGCCTTTCCACCACTATCTCGGGCGCGAGCCTCTCTAGGAATGTGACTATAAAATCCATATACTCCTCAAATCCAAACATCGGGAAGGGTTTCACCCTATACATTCTTTCAAGCTGAGTGTTCTTAACTATATGGAGATTATGCACCTTGAAACTGTCAAGACCGAGTGTAGATACTTCATCCGCCATATCCAGCATCTCCTGTTTAGTCTCTGTAGGCATGCCGACTATTATGTGAGCGCCTATCTCGATTCCCCTGCCCCTCGTAAGCTCGATCGCATCCACTACCGATTGGTAGTCGTGCCCACGGTTCATAAACTCAAGCGTCTTGCCGTAAATAGACTCGATCCCGTATTCGATCGCCACGTAGCATTCCCGTGCGAGCTTCTCAAACATATCCAGCTTTTCCTCATCAATGCAGTCAGAGCGCGTGCCTACCGCGATGCCCACGACGTCCGGGAAAGACAGCGCTTCTCGGTACATTTGCTCCAGTTGCGCGACGTCCGCGTATGTGTTCGTATATGCCTGGAAATAGATGATAAATTTCTTTGCCTTAAACCGTTTTTTAAGATACTCCATGCCGTTTTCAATCTGCTCCCGCATATTATAGCGCGCCCGCGCGTAAGGCGGCACAAAGCTGTCGTTATTACAGTACACGCATCCCCCCTGTGCAATTGTTCCGTCTCTATTTGGACAGGTAAAACCCATGTCGACCGAGAGCTTATTCACCCTTTGCCCGAATATCCCGTTTATATAAGTCCTGTAGGTCCTGTAACGCTCTTTCATAGTCTTAAGCAGTATTATACAGGTTAAGTTATCTTCTGACACATCAGGCTTTCTAACGTCATCCCGGGCTGCTAGATTTTATTCCTGCGGGCATCGCTGTGAAACGCTCGCCTCTGTCCCCACCGGGATCTCATCTATTATCATTTGCCTTTTAACCTCTCCCTTAGAAAAAGGGACCTCTTTCGAACATGTGAGGAAGAGGTCTACTTTGATCAAAGCTAAATAAGTCCTTCCTGTACTGGACAATATTTACTGAAACCAAAGTAGAGAGGGATTTGTAGTTGTCTTTATTTTTTTAAATCCCCCCTAACCCTCCTTATTCTAAGGAGGGAACAAAAAACTTCATACTAACCGCCGCTTCCGCAAAACCTATACTCTGGAGGAAATGGCGGAAGGTACTATTAGTGTCCATTCGTGGTTAAAATTTTAGAATTTCCCCGCAGACGGGCACAGGTGGCTCACGGCGCATTCTTCACAGCGGGGTTTTCTGGCAAAGCACACTGTGCGGCCGTGGTCTCCCAGGGAGTTTGAAAAGAATGTCCATTTTTCCTCGGGAATCAGCTTCTGGAGGTCATACTCTATCTTCGTCGGGTCGGAATTTTTAGTTAGATTAAGCCTGTTCGAGAGTCTCTTAATATGAGTATCTACGATGATGCCGGGCACGCCGTAGTAATTCCCCAGCACCACGTTTGCCGTCTTTCTTCCCACTCCGGCGAGCTTCGTCAGCTCGTCCATGGTTTTAGGAACCTCTCCCCCGTGATCTTCTGAAAGAGCGCTTGTACAATTGATAATGGATTTGGCCTTGGCTCTGAAGAACCCGCAGGAGTGAATCTCTTCCTCAAGCTCCAGTCGGTCCGCCCGGGCGAATTTTTCAGCCGTCGGAAATTTCCTAAATAGTCCGGGAGTGACAGTGTTCACCATCTTATCCGTACACTGTGCAGAAAGAATGCAGCCTATCAAAAGCTCGAGCGCACTCTCATAATTTAGATGACACCTGGCGTCCGGGTACTCCTCTTCCAGTATGGAGACAATCTCATGCGCCCTCTGCCGTTTGTCCTTCTGTGACTCGGATTTTTTTGCCGGTCTCTTTTTGTTCAAGTGTTTAATCCTTTTCAATTTGTCATCCCTGATCCAGATACTGAACCAAGCCTGTCCTGAATTTATTTCAGGATCATTTCAGTATCAATTCAGGATCTCATCTTTTGCCTTTTTATTTTCCCTCCTTTCTCAAAGGAGGATTATTAAAACCCCCGCTCACCCTGAGACCCTCGAAGGGTGATTATTACCTACACATATAAATTCGGTGATTTCTGCAATTTTTTAGCAAATCACACGTCGTGTGTGATCACTCAAAAGAAGAAAACACAAAATAAGATATTGAGTCAAGCTCAGAATTACGAATATAAAAAAGGGGATGTACCCACGGCACATCCCCTCTGGTGATTATTATATTTTAGGTGACCTCTTCTCAGGCAGAGTGTCAGTCTTTACGCGCGGGCTCGAGCCCCTCTTTGCCTTCAAAGAAATCCGAGTTTATTGCAATATAATCGTTCCACTTATCGGGAAGCTCGTCTTCATGGTAAATGGCGTCTACCGGACATGGGTCTACACAGGCTCCGCAGTCAATACATTCTTCAGGGTGTATGTAGAGCATATTGTCTCCTTCATATATGCAGTCTACAGGGCACGCCTCGACACATGCTTTATCTTTAATATCTACGCACGGCTCAGCAATAATATACGTCATTTCAAAACCTCCTGAATTATTCCCCGGCATCGCACATAAACCCGCTCACCCTGAGGCTTTCGAAGGGTCGCCTCTGTCCCCATTTTTATTCCCCGGCATCGCTGTGAAGCGCTCGCCTCTGTCCCCATCAAAATTTATGCAGTTAATATACTTAATGCTCTTTTAGCGCGCAAGGTGAAATGAAGATCAAGCGCCTATTATGAGCCACTGGATAAAGTCCTCTTAAATGAATGCTACTGAGTGTTTTCCTGAGCTTCAGGCTTGGTTGTTTCAGCGCCTTCAACGGGCGGTGTATCCGCCGCATCTTGAGCTTCAGGTGTAGTAGCCTCAGATTCTAATTGAGACTCGCCGTCTCCGGACGCCGAATTCTCAACTCCCTCGCCCGTTGCAGTATCTGCACCTTCATCTGCCGGCACCGAGGCTTCATTCTCAGTTGCCGTTGTATCCGGAACAGTCTGCTCCACTGCCGGGGGAGACACATCGGTGACTACCGATTTAGTCCCTCCCTTGGCGGCAAAAAACCCAAGCGCCAGAGACGATACCATGAACAGGACTGCAAGACCTCTTGTTAGCTTTGCCAGAAAAGGCACCGCTCCTGCCGCACCGAATACGCTTTCACTCGTACCGCCTCCGAATATCGACCCCAGGTCCCCGCTCTTTCCGGGCTGAAGCAGTATGACCAATATGAGTAATATGCTGACTACTATCTGTATAATTTGTACCGCACCTATTAATAGTTCCACTTTTCTTTACACTCCTTATGTTAGTACCCCGGCATCGCTATACTACGCTCGCGAAACATCGTCATTCCAAGCCAGATACTGAATCGAGTTCAGGACAAGCCCGGAATCTC
>QIHJ01000003.1 GCA_003229065.1 Candidatus Dadabacteria bacterium | reverse complement strand
CGGTCAGCTGCCGTACCGCCCTCAAGCTCTGGAGCGCGCTTGCCAGAGAACCTTGTAACCGCAAGATCGGCATGGTGCCAATATAAATGCACCGGCGTACTCTTACCTGTAAACCCGGCCCTGAATTCCTCAAACACGGAGTTTATCTGTATCATTATTCTCCAGTATCTGCTTACATATTCCTTATCGTATGAAGAGTGCTCATTATCTGATTCGAATGGAATATTACTGAAAGGAACGTCATAAGGCACGGGTTTAATCGAACAATCAATCCCAAGATCGGATAGAGTAGAAAACACTTTTTTATAGAAATCAGACACACTGAGCTTTTCTATACTAAAGGATTCAGCCTTACCTCCGCTTGATCTTATTACTAATCTATGGTCGATAAAATCAAACTCAATTTCGAATATAATATTTCCGTATGGTATCGGTCTCGTAGTGATTCCTCTGGGCGAGAGGTATAAAGTCACATGCCACCAATGGTTTGTTTTAGGAAAAAGCGAAAGACGTATCTTTCCGACTATTTGAAGAAATAAATGGAGCGTATTTTTTGTATCCTCCCACTCTTCTATCGGCAGGGGCGAGAATATGAGGTTTGAATCCGGCCGAGATTCCAAATTATCAGACATAGATTAGACCTCCGTTCTTGATTTATCATAAACTTTATATTTTATAGCTTAGCGGCGATATAAGGCAATTTTATATCTATAAATGGACCGCTTCTTAAGAAAAACCCTTAGTACCTGGAGTACTCAGGATCAAGATAGATATATAGCCTCTCGATCTTCCCGTCCCTGATTTCGAACACGTCGCACCACTTGCTGTCGGTCCAACTCTCTCCGGACTTAAGCTTTCCCTCGCTTGAGCCTTCAGCCACGACAAATTCGCCCTGAATTACCCAGTTAATTGTATCATGGTGGTGCTTGAAGTCCTCGACCAATGCTCCCAAGTCCGAAAACAACTTTATATATTGTTGGGAACCCTTAGCCACACCCCAATTGGGGAAAAATACCTCGGCGTCTTCCGCGAAAAGATGAAAGATGTCTTCTCCGCTGTCTAAGTCATGTAGATATGTAGATGCAATCGACTTTCTTTCTTCATCAGTCATAGGTCGGACCTCCTGTTATTATTTATGAAACCCGGTATTACTACCTAACAACTCTTGATTTCTAGTCTACATATAAGGTATTATATTTCAACTAGGTACATTTGTCTCATATAGTTACAATATGTATACTTAGTATGTGAGGATAGAGTAAAGTGGTAGAGAAAGCTTGCCCGATCGGCGGGTCGATAAATATATTCGGAGGGAAATGGAAACCTGAGATACTCTATTTCCTCAACCAGTCACCGAGACGGTTCAATGAGCTCAGAAGGCTGATCCCAGGTGTTACGCAGCGCATGCTCACACAGCAGCTCCGTGAGCTTGAGAGAGACGGCATCATTAACCGGCAGCAGTATTTAGAAATCCCCCCTAAGGTTATTTACTCTATGACCGAGCTTGGCTTATCTCTCATCCCTATATTCAACAAACTCGAAGAATGGAGCAGCAAGAATATGAAGAAGGTCGATAAAGCACGCACCCGTTATGATTCGTCCAAAAAGAAGTGAAAGCCTGAGCATGTCATTTCACATATTCCCTCATCCATATATGAAGAGGCACGAATTCCCTAAAAATGTCATAGCAGTAATCTATGAATTTAGAGGAGTATATTTCCTCAGGTAAGGAAGTCTCATAGTAGGCGTGGCACCCTTTATATAAAAGAAGATCTGAGTTTTTATGCCCATTGTCATAACCAGGCGGGACCCTTTTGTATTGAGAGCCCCCGAATCTATACAAACCGTTTTTCGTAATGCGGTTCAATATCCTTCTTAATTCGACCCCTCTCTTCGGATGTACAACCGAGTCACGGTAAGGCTTAAACAGGTCTTTAGGGAAGACATACAGCCCTCCCGCTATAAAGATCGAGTTCTTATTTAGCTGAAGATAAAACCCCGGGTTCTCGAGCTTCTTTCTCTTCCCTTCCCAGAAGAAAATCCCCACATGGGTTTTATATGGAGTTTTATCCTTCGAGAAACGGACGTCCTTATATATCCGGAAGACAGATTTATCGGTCTTAGGAATAGCTACGATATCAGGGGCAATAGACCTAAGCCGCTCACCCATGCCGGAGATAAATGAAAGTGCCGTCTGAAATACCTTCTCTTCATAAGTCTCCCTATGATCTTCAAACCACTCCTTCGTATTATTCTTTTCGAGGCTCTTAAGGAACTTAAAGGTGTCCTTTGTAAACCCCCCGAATTCATCCAGTTCTGCCAAGTTCAGTCTCCATAACTGTTACACAAGATGATCCTATCAATTATAAAGGTTTAAGCTGCGGATTGAAGAGCTTCCGTATAGCTACTGTGACACTTAGTATAAAAATCTTCCTTCTGTAAACGGCTCCGCCAATTTGTGATACTTGGATATGGGGATAAATCCACCTGCGCGACTTCAGCTGGGTCGAGTACGGACAAGAGATTAAAGTCAGCAAGTGTAAGCTCATCACCAGCCAGGTATACGTTTTCGGAAAGCTGATTCTCCACTACAGGTAAGAAGCGGTCGAGAAAACTAAGACCGTCTTTCATTGATCTTTCATCGACCTCTACACCTACAAGTGGTGCAAGAATTCTGTTAAAGAACACACGATTCATACCATTATTTACGTGTATACTCACAAAATCTGTCCACTTGTCCACATCGGCCCTTTCTTCAAGACCCTCCGGATATAAATGCGAGCCGTGTTTTTGAGCCAGATACTTGATAATTGAGCCGCTCTCAAACAGCACAAACCCGTCGTCATCTATAGCAGGCACTTTACCCGCGGGATGTAATTTCATATGCTCCTCACTCATATGCTCACCTGCCAACAAGTTTACAGGCACGAACTCGTAATCGAGCCCCATATGATTTGCAACATATCTTACTTTATTACTTGGTAATGACAGTGAAAATCCATAGACTTTAAGCATTATTACTCCTCCTAGAACTTAGTTTTTGTTATTGTACTGCTCAGTACATTCATATTGTACTAACCGGTACAGATATGTCAAGAAGTAATTTTATGTTACAGCTTATTTGGCAAACGACTTCAAATGTATGAGTGCGTGTTTAACGGTATTTTCTGCGGGTGTGCCGTCTTTTCTAACTTTCGCCAGGAGCAGCGCGCCCTGTACCGTAGCTATTGAGAAATCGGACAGCGCATCGGGATCAGCCGATTTTTTAAGTTTCCCTTCCGACTTGAGTCCTTTTAAAAAACCGGAAATGCTATTCCTGATATAACCGAAAACCAAATTAACATCCACCCTCACCTGCTCATTCTCGGACGCAAGCTCGTTTGCGATAGAACCCAGGGGACAAGACCTTTCATAGCCCAGCATTCTCACTCCTTCTACGTGGTCGTAAAAAAATCTTTCCAGGTCATCCCAGCTTTCTATATTCAGTAATACAGGGCCACGTCCACTCTCTACGATTCTCATATAAAATCTAAGCACCTCGTGGACAATATCATCCTTACTGCTGAAATAGTGATAGAACTGGCTTTTCCCCGTGCTCGAAGTTTCCAATATCTGATCTATACTCGTTGCCCTGACCCCTTGCTTATGAAATAGCTCTCGCGCAGTCTCCACAATGCGGGCCCTGGTAATATTCCCTTTCTCAGATAGTTGATCCATACAGTAATTGTACTAATCAGTTCAATTTTCGCAACAGTTCTACCGCATAACTTAAATTACCCCGTAACCATTCTTTCTACTCTTATGGAGCCTGATAAATAGAATTATGTGTATGTATATGAGTATCGGCACTATAAATGTCGGAAGCAGGCTCAAAGGCAACTTAAGAAGCTCGCTCATAGAGTCCGGATTAGCCAGAGCGAGCCTGCCCGCTGTCGCTACTACAAATAGAATATCTAAGAGCCCGAGCAGGTTCCATACAAAATACAACGACCAGCCTCTTTTCCCTGAAGCGGGAACGAAAAGGATAAGCAGAACTACCAGGGCAGCTACTGCGATATCACCCCATCCGCCTGGTACGGCAAAACCATAAGGCAGCCTGCCTTGAGCGTAAAGTATAAGAAAGTAGACACCTACGAACCTCACGAGATTAAAAAGAAGAAATACTTTTATATCTACACCCAGACTCCATATCCTAAATCTCGGTATCCGCCAAAATCCGAGCAGCAGGATAAATATCAGCCCCAAGAGTATTAGCTGGGGCAAGGGAGGGACAGCTGCGGCCAAAATCCCCGATGCGCCCGCCAAAAAAGCTATTATAAGCCATATGAAAGCGATCGCTGCAATTTTCATCGAACTTGTCTCCATAGCATTTATTTAATCATTGAGATCAAACACCCTCAAGGGTATATAAACAGACCCCTTGGGATTTAGCTCGCTTTTTATGACGCCAATCTCAGATATATCAAAAGCTATTTGCTCTGCAATTGGAATCGGGCTTTTGATACCGAATCTTTTCTTTACCCGCCCCGTAGTTATATGCGGAATGAACCGTCGCGCATCCTTTTTAAACCCGAGTGCTTCGAGCTCCCGCTCGATGTCATTCTGAAAAGCTGCCAGCTCTTCATTGGGTGAAAGCCCAATAAACAATACGCGGGGATTTTCTAAACCCGGGAAGCCCCCGAACCGGGTTATATTCATTTTAAATTTAGAATACTTTAGACAGAGATTCTCTATTGTATCGAAGA
>QIHJ01000174.1 GCA_003229065.1 Candidatus Dadabacteria bacterium | reverse complement strand
ATTAATACACTTGTAGATATAACCCCGGTCGTCGAGCAAAAGAAATCCGCCTGCGACGTGTACCAGAGCCAGATTGACAACACGCCCTACACGGACATATCCCTCGGTCTCAACCGCTTCCGCTCGCTCCCGGTCTCGGGACAGTCGCAATACGCAGAGGGCTTTTTCGCAATCAAGAGCTCGGAAGTGTGCAATAGTCCTCTTGAAAAGTTTTCGAGAGAGCAGTTCTTTTCGGCGGCAGGCGCAGTCCCTCTGAAAGACCCGCCGCTTGTCTCCATAATCGTCCGTACCAAGGATAGAGAGGAATTACTAGCCGAGGCGCTTTCGAGCATCGTGATGCAGAGTTATCCTAATATAGAAATAGTCCTGGTAAATGACGGAGATTCAGATCTTACAGAATTAGTAAACGAGTTCAGGAAATATGTAGACGTGCAGTATATAAATCCCGACAAACCCCTCGGACGCACACGGGCCGGAAATGAAGGGCTCAAAACTGCCAAGGGCAAGTACGTAAACTTCCTTGACGACGACGATCTCTTTTATGTGGATCACGTCTCAAAGCTTGCGCTCTATCTGGTGCGCACAGGAGAGAAGGCGGCCTACAGCGACTGCGAGATCGCACGTTACGACTGGGGTGACGCAGGGTTCAGACTAAAGAGCGAAAAGGAGCTTTTCAAGGGCGTGGAGCACGATCTCGATCAGCTCCTCGTTTCTAATTATCTTCCCAACATGGTCGTAATGTTCGAGAGGGATATCCTTCAGCAAACTGGTTACCCCGACGAAGAGCTGGAGATTTACGAGGACTGGGACCTCTGGATAAAACTCTCCCTGTACGCCTCCCCCCAGCGTCTTCCGGGCGTCACGGCGGAGTACAGGGTGTTCGCGGACCATAACTATGACTACTCGGTGTGGCGCATGAAGATACTCGAAAAATACAAAGATCACTTCGAGCAAGAAGACATCGAGACGTCGCTCCTTAACCGTATTGATAAGCTCGTCGATGAAAACCGTTATCTGAGAAAACTGCTCGACGAAGGTCGCGGTGACGCGGGCCAAGCTCAACCAGTCGTGCGTCCCGGAAGCAATACGCTCTGGAAGATTTTATATACTATAAAAAGACTACTACCGGAGAGGCTAGTAAAATATCTGAAGTCTAAGCAAGTAAAACTCTGATACGACAGCATGAAAATATCCTGCATCCTTGTCCACTACCATACTCCCCTGCTCCTCAAAAGAGCAGTGTCGGCGATAGAGAATGACGCTATATCAAGCGGGCTTGAAGCAGAGATAATTGTTGTGGATAACGGCAGCCTGGAAGAAGATCGGCAATTACTCAACAGCCTGTCTGTAAAGCTAGTAAAACCGGGAGAAAACTTAGGATATGCCGGAGGTGTAAATCTGGGAGTCAAAAACTCAGGCTCAGACGTATTCATTTTAATGAACCCGGATGTAGAGGTGCTCCCGGGTTGTGTCGGAGCGCTTCTACATGCCTTGGAAGATGGAGCGTCCGCCGCGGGCCCTAGGTTCTACCTGGACCCGCACAAAGAGATTTTATTGCCGCCTCTTATAGAGCTCACACCCAAAAATGAGATTATGTGGAGGCTTTCAGCGCTCGGCGGGGGCATCGCAAGCCAGGTCAGAAATAATTGGCGTAAACACGCAAAAGAACAGTGGCTCGCAACCTCACCTACGCTCAACTACAATCTGACAGGCGCACTTCTGGCTATAACGCGCCAAGCTTGGGAAAAGGTAGGAGAGTTCGATGAAATATTTAAACTGTACTTTGAAGAGGCCGACTGGCTCATGCGTCTCAGGAAAAAAGGGCTGCGCGCATGCTTCGTACCTTCTGCCCGAGCGATTCACCAAGTGAGCCAAAGCGCCTCAAAGGAGGAGCGTTCAAAAAAATGGTACAGCGAGTCACTTCGTACTTACAGAAGGCGGTACTACGGGGCACTGTTTACGGCTTTTCTGGAGCACGTTGTTCCGGTGCTCGGGAATGTCTTAAATATTAAGCAAAAGGATGGGGAAGAAGAATATGTAGCTACGTTCCCTTCAATTGAATTGACTAATTACCAGTCTATGTCCGAAAAACCCATTTGGATTGAAATCTCAACCCAAGAGCTGGGCATACCGGCTTTAGGTGTTCCGATACACAACTTCGGGCTTAAAGAATGGGTTTTTCCGCCAGACAATTGGCAGGCTCTTGAGCCTGGAAAATACTATTTCAGAGTAGTAGATAACCAAGGACGCGAGCTCGGGAGCAGTGTTTTCCTGCACAACGTCACGGACTAAATACATTTAGGAATAAATGAGCAGCCGTGTTTTCCACATTTAAAAACCCCTGGTGAGCTTACGTAACTGTTGGTATACTCATCATTGTACACCTAAAAAACAGCTTGACTTTTTGAATGCAAATGTATTATGATTTAAATACCCCTTATGGTATGTAAATAAGCTAAATGTCTGAAATTAAAGCAAAAGTTGATCCCAGAATGCCAGCCCTCATAAGCAGCCCTCATAAGAGAAATCGGAGAGAAATCTAAGGCTTCATCAAGGGAGTTAGCCAAAGCGCGCTCCGGGTTAAAGGACCGTGCGCTTCTTAAAATGGCTGAGGGTTTAGTAAAAAGCACCGATTATCTCATTTCAGAGAACGATAAAGATATAGATGAAGCAAAGAAAAAAGGTCTTCAGAACTCACTCATTGACCGTCTCGCTCTTACTCCCGAAAGGATAGAAAAAATAGCACTGGGCTTAAGACAGGTTGCTGCACTAAATGATCCTGTCGGAGAAATAGTCCGCATGTGGACCCGTCCGAACGGTCTCCGTGTAGGAAAGATGAGGATACCTCTCGGAGTGATAGGGATAATTTACGAATCCCGTCCAAATGTTACGGCAGACGCTGCAGGGCTTTGCATAAAGTCCGGAAACTCCGTCATCTTAAGGGGCGGCTCAGAAACTTTACGCTCGAACCTGGCAATAGGGGAGATTCTCAGGGAAGCGCTTAAGGAAAGCGGGCTTCCGGAGGACTCTGTACAGATTGTCCCCGTTACCGAGCGATCTGCAGTGCTAGAAATGTTAAAACTTGATGAGTTGATAGAGCTCATAATCCCAAGAGGCGGAGAGGGGCTTATCAGATTCGTGGCGGAGAATTCAAGCATCCCGGTGCTAAAGCACTACAAGGGTGTCTGTCATGTGTTCGTAGACGAGTCTGCAGAGCTCTCGATGGCCGAGAGCATATGCGTAAACGCAAAGACGCAGCGCCCTGGCGTATGTAACTCAATGGAAACCATGCTTGTACACCGCGGGATTGCCGAGGAGTTTCTTCCCCGGGCAGTAAAAGCTCTTGTGGATAAAGGTGTCGTGATAAAGGGCTGCGGCAAGACTCGTGAGATTGTGCCCGAGGTAGCGGAGGCTACCGAGAATGACTGGTACGAGGAATATCTCGATCTAATTATGAACATAAGAGTAGTAGAGGATTTAAAGCAGGCCGTCGAGCATATAGAGCAGTACGGCTCGATGCACACGGAAACGATAGTGACGGAGGGTTACGCAAGTTCACAGGAATTCATAAATAGCGTCAATTCTTCAACGGTCATGGTAAATGCGTCCACCCGGTTCAGCGATGGTTTTGAGCTCGGGCTCGGAGCGGAGATCGGTATCAGCACCACAAAGCTCCACGCGTTTGGTCCCATGGGTGTTGAAGAGTTGACGACTACCAAGTTCATAGTATTCGGCGAAGGTCAGATAAGGCAGTAATTCCATCTTTAAAGGAGGATGGTAATTGAGACAAGCTAGACTGAAGAGTAAGAAGCTTACTACATCCGATCACGGCGCTACCAGAGTGGGTGCTCGTTCCAACAAAGTGAAAGACGGAGATAACAAGTTCTTCAAGAACTCGTATCAGAACTACTCCAAAGATACGACCAAGGTAGAGCAGGACGAGATGTTTTTAATAGAAATGGATGAAAACATCATTTCCGAGCTATCAGAGTCAAACCTCGAGCTTAAGGACGAATCAGAGAAAAAAGAGGCCACCGAGCAAGAGCCCAAGCAGTGGACCCCTGATGAGGAGTTCAGGCTTCTCCAGGTATATTTCAAGGAAATGGGCACCGAGCCTCTTCTTACCCCTAAAGAGGAAATAGAGGTTTCCGCCAAGATCAAAAGGTGTGAAGCCAGAGCAGCGGAGATGCGCTACCTGCTAGAGTCGCTTTTTGAAAAACGTCTGGGTAAGGCTCTTCAAAATACGGTCTCAAACGTAGAAGGACTCGGAGGCAAGTACCCGGGTTCCCCGCTAAGAAAAAAAGTAGGGATTAATTCGAGAGATTCCGCTCACGACACAAGGTTCAGCAAAAAGAGTTTAAGACGCTCCACACTTCTCTCCAAAGCCTATCTCGTGAGGGCCAGGCGTTTTAAGGAAAGGTTCATTAAGGCCAATCTCCGCCTCGTTGTCAGTATCGCAAAACGCTACATGAGCCGGGGGCTCCCACTCCCCGATCTGATTCAGGAAGGAAACGTGGGACTCATGCGGGCCGTTGAGAGGTTCGATCACACAAAGGGCTACAAGTTCTCCACATACGCCTCTTGGTGGATTCACCAGGCCATATCACGTTCACTGCTCGACCAGACCCGTACCATAAGGGTGCCGGTCTATGTGCTGGAGCAGGCAACCAAAGTGCATAGGATTAGCTCTGTCATGAATAAAGAGATGGGAAGAAAACCCCTGCCCGAAGAGATATCCGAAAAAACCGGTATATCTGTCGAAGGTGTGAAAAGAGTGCTTGAAGCCACAAAGGAAGTCGTCCAGCTCGACTCGCCTGTGTTAGACGGCGAAAAGATGACCCTGCTTGATTTCATACCTGACGACGTCACAGGCACCCCGGATTATGCGGTAGCCAAGGCGACCCTGACGACCCAAATTAAAGACGCTCTCACCACTCTAACACCACGGGAAGAACAGATACTCAAAATGAGGTTCGGCATAGGGTATGAAACCACTTTCACGCTCGATGAGATAGGAAAACACTTCCAGCTTACGCGTGAGAGGATAAGGCAGATCGAAAAGAGGGCGCTTGAGAAGCTTGAAGATTCAGAAGTGGGGGCTATACTAAAAAGCTTTCTTGAGTAGAATTAATGCTCCTCGGACTCAACCTTAAGAATTTCACTATTATAGACGATATTTCCGTAAGCTTTACGTCCGGACTCAACATAATTACGGGTGAGACCGGGGCGGGAAAGTCCATAATAGTTGACGCTGTGAATATTATTCTCGGTGAAAAAGCAACCCCCGATCTGATCAAAACAGGTGAGGACGAGTCCCGAATCGAAGCGCTATTCGATATTTCCTCATATCCCCTTATCAAAGAAAGGCTTTTGTCCTCGGGTTTTGACGCCTCAGGAGACGAGCTCCTGATTAAACGTGTAATCTACCGTAAGGGCAGGAGCAGGGTTCATATGAACGGCGAGACGGCGACACTATCGATTTTAGAGCATGTGACGGAGGGTCTTATAGACGTTTTCAGCCAGCATGAGCACCAGACTCTCCTAAAGAAAGAGAACCACCTCCGCGTATTGGATGAGCTGGGAGGAAACGGGAAAGACCACGAAAGAGTAAGGGAGCTTTACGGAAGGCACAGTGAAGTACGCGCTATGATACGGCAGATGAGTGATGATGTGAGGGACTTGGCGGAAAAAGAGGACTTTCTTAAATTTCAGCTTGACGAAATACAAAAGAGCTCTCTTAGTCTAGGAGAGGACGAAGAGCTTGAGGCAGAGAAACGGAAACTCCTTAACATTGAAAAACTGTTGTCGGCGAGTAAATCCGCGTATGAGGAAATTTATGAAAACGAGCCTTCTCTCAGCGGGCGGTTAAAGAGCTTGACCGCAGAGATTTCAGAGGCCGGAAAAATCGACGAGCCGCTAGGCAAGATTGCGAGCTTACTCGAGAGCGCGATAGTCCAGATCGAAGATGCCTCATTTACTCTCAGAGACTACGCCTCCGAGCTCAGCTTCGAAAGCGGCAGGCTGGATGAAATTGAGGAGAGGCTCAAGGACATAAGCGAGCTCAAAAGGAAGTACGGCGGTACAATCAGCAATATATTTAAGAGAAGGGGGGAGATAGAAAAAGAGCTTTCAGCAATCACCAATCACGACGAGCAATTGGAGGGGCTTGGGGCCGAGCTCAGGGGAATTGAGAAAAGCTATAATAAAGCAGCGAGTGAATTATCAAAAAAGAGAAAGAGGCTCGGCGCCTCCTTAGGGGAGGTGCTTCAAAAGGAGCTCTCTCATGTAGGTATAAAGGGAGCGCAGTTCTCTTCAGAGTTTAAGCAAAAGGAGATGTCGCCTGACGGTGTTGACGACGTTACGTTCCTTTTTTCCGCCAACCCGGACGAGGCCCCCAAGCCTCTTGCCAGAGTAGCTTCGGGCGGCGAGCTCTCCCGCATTATGCTCGTTCTTAAAGAGGCTATTGCCAGGACCGAGGGCGGATCGGTAATAATATTCGACGAAGCCGACTCCGGAATAGGCGGCGCGGTCGCAGAGACGGTTGGAGAAAAAATAAAGAGATTGTCAGAGCCCTATCAGGTTATTTGCATCACTCATCTGCCTCAGGTCGCAAAGTTCGGCGACTCGCACCTGCTCGTTTCCAAAACACTAATAGACGGGAAAACGAGGGTCTCTGTCAGGAGCTTGAACGAGCAGGAAAGAGTGCGGGAGCTTGCCCGGATGATAGGGGGTCTCAAAGTCACACAGAAAACCCTGGACGCGGCACACGAAATGTTGGGCCGATAATCTCAATATATAAAAAAAGTGATTATAATTAAGACTCAGACTAAATTCGCAATAAATCAGAGACCGGATGATAACAGGTAAGAGAATATGAAAGGAATAATATTAGCCGGAGGCGCGGGTACCAGGCTCCACCCGGCCACAAAGGTCATAAGTAAGCAGCTACTGCCGGTATACGACAAACCGATGGTTTACTACCCGCTCTCGGTACTGATGATTGCGGGAATAAGAGAGATACTGATTATCTCCACCCCCGAAGACCTGCCCAGGTTTGCTGAGCTATTCGGAGACGGCTCTCACCTTGGGCTTCAGATCTCATACGCAGAGCAGCCGAGCCCTGGGGGGCTTGCGCAGGCGTTTATTATAGGCAGGGACTTTATAGGGGACGATACGGTATGTCTCATCCTGGGCGACAACCTCTTTTACGGGCACGGTCTTTCGGAGATACTTCAAAAGTGCAGACAACTAAAGTCGGGAGCAATAGTGTTCGGCTATCCGGTGAAAGACCCAGAGCGTTACGGCGTCGTGGAGCTTGACGAGCTC
>QIHJ01000309.1 GCA_003229065.1 Candidatus Dadabacteria bacterium | reverse complement strand
TACGCTCAATAGACATCCAATGAGTCGTGGCTTTTCTGCCGTCCAGCAGCCCCGCCGTGCCTAGAATAATCGCCCCGGTGCAGACCGACGCCAGGGTCTTGACCTCTTTTGCGCGCGAGCGGATAAAGTGGAGCAGCACATGGTTCCCGTGCTCTTCGCGCTCTCCCAGGCCTCCGGAAACGACCAGTATGTCGAGCGCGGGGCAGTCGTGGATTGTGTGGTGAGGGGTGACCTTCATCCCGCCCAACGCGGTCGCGGGACGGGGGTACTCGGAAACCAGGAGAACATCGAAAAGAGAGGGGTCGGAGAGCGCAGGTTTGTCTTTGTTTCGCGTGGTGCTGAATACGTCGAACGGCCCTGCGAAATCGAGCACCTGCACCCCGTCGTATATCAATATGCCTACTGTGAGTTTCCCCATGGTTTAATTCCGCTAGGTTTTTCCGTTCTCCATAAAAGGGGTTATTTGCCAGATGAGGAGCGCCCACTTGTAGTTTTTATATCTGTAGACTGCTGTGACGTGAAAGATGCCGGACACTTTGTTACCTTTGTAAGTTAATTCTTCATCCACCTTGTAGGAGAGAATCCCAAGACTATCGTCCGATGCCAGGAGCTTAAAATCTTCCATATCGAACTTTTCAAGCGTAAGAGCTGGGAATAGCTCTTCTAAAATTTGAGTTCGCGTGAGTCTGCCGAAGTAATTAATTTCTATGAAGTCCTCGTCCATTAAGCCCGCCAAGATTTCTAGGTCGCATTTAAGCCAACCCTCTGCCCTCTGATTTTCAAGCTCAATGAGACGGGCGAGCAATCCATTTTCTTCTGCCATACGTTCATATCTCCTATGTTATATGTTTTAGGATAACAGATACGGGCTCCAATGGATATTGCGTGAGGGGCGGTTAATCGTGTATGAAGCGTGAAATAGCCGATATAACTCTTTCGGGGGCGTCTTCCTGTAGGAAATGGCTTGCGTCTTCGATCTCACAAACCAGAGCGTTTGGGTAAACGCCGCGCCATTTATTCAATACAGAGGGTGGCAGCACCGGGTCACGCATACCCCAGATTAAAAGTACCGGGACTCCGGAAAAGAGGGGCAAGCGACTCTCAATATGCGCCATGTCACCGAAAGAAGGGTCTTCTTCCGTGATGGTGATATCCCGGGTCCAGCAGAGTATAGCTTTCCTTGACCCGGGATTGGGGAAAGGGGCTAGATAGGCGTTCAGTACTCCGGTGGTTATCTTCTCGGGATAATTCACCGTGCCCGTAAACGCGCGTTTGACGTAACCGTTCTTTTCGAGCACGAACGACTCCCCTCTGTCCGAGCGGATTATCTGGAGCAGCTTGGGCAGAGCGCCGCCGGGCCACTTGGCGAAAGCCCATGTGTTCATTATCACGAGACGTTTTATGAGAGCGGGGTGACGGACGGCGAAGCCCATACCTACGGGGCCTCCCCAGTCGTGGAGGACGAGGGTTATATCTTTCAGCTCAAGGGAGAGGAGGAGTTTTTCAAGGTTGGCTATGTGATGGCTGAGACGATAGGGGTATGGATGCTCCGGTACTTCTGACTTACCCATACCCATGTGATCGGGGACGATGCATCTGTGGTTTTTGGACAGTTCAGGGATGAACTCCCTGTACATATAGCCCCACGTGGGGTCGCCGTGCACGAGCACCACGGGCTCGCCATGACCCTCGTCAACATAGTGCATACGAAAGTCCCCGGTTTCAAAATAATTGGGCTTGTAGGGGTAAGTGCCGCCGAATGTCTCGTTTTTTAGCTCGATCATGGGAGGGTTTTCCTTAAATTCTAAGACTGCTGTTCCGCCATTTGCTTAAGGGCGGCGCGGTCTACTTTTCCGGTGGGGTTGAGCGGTATCTCTTCAAGAAATATTATCTCTTCAGGAGCTTTGTAGCCTATACGCTCCCTCGCGAATACAATAAGCTCTAACGATGTGGGCATGCCCGCATCTTCCTTAACGCTTACATATGCCCGTATGTTCTCACCGTGTACGAGGTCGTGTATGCCTATGACTCCCGCGTTGTCCACGGCCTCGTGCTCAAGAAGGGCCTCTTCCACCTCTTGGGGGCCGATAATTGAGCCGTCATGCATAATGATCTGCTTTTTCCGACCCTTAAACCAGAGATAGCCGTCCTCGTCGGCCCTGAGCACGTCGCCCATATCGAACCAGCCGTCTTTAATTGACTCTGAAGTGGCCCCGGGGTTGTCCCAGTAGCCGAGCATGGTGCTTTTCGAATGTACCCAGAGATTGCCTTCCGTGCCCGCAGGGACATCGCTGCCCTCGTCGTCCCGGATTGAAAATATAAATCCCGGGAGGGCCTTACCTATTGACCCCTCTTTGATGACACTCGAAGGGGGGTTCATGGTAGCCAGACCGACCTCGGTCGAGCCGTAGCCCTCATCTATCTGGAGCCCTGTGAGTGCAGTGAACTCATGCTCTAGCTCAAGGGGTACTTTGTCTGACCCCGAGCGGAGTAATCTCAGGCTTGAGAAATCTTCTTTAGTCGCTTCGTGGTCGCGCACCACACGGAAGAGCGCCGCGGGGAGAATGCACAACACCGTGGGTCTTTCCCTCCGGAGTAGCTGAAGCAGCTCGTCAGGCTCGGTATTGGTAGCGATGAGTGCCCGTCCGCCGACTGATATGGCTGCGAGAGAGAAGAGGAAGCCGCCTATGTGTGAGTGTGAGGAGTCTGCCAGCATGGTGTCCGCTGAGGCTAGCTCGAACCCGGTTATTGTGCTTGCGAACATGTATTCAAGGGACTGGTATGAGTGAGTCACTCCTTTTGCGGGGCCGGTGCTTCCTGATGTGAAAAAAATGACGGACGGGCAATCGGGAGCGGGGAACTCGATTTCGCCGGGCTTCGTGTTTAGAAAGTCCTCAAACCGGGTGTGTTGTTCTCCGTCCGTGCCGTAGCTGATTATGCCCAGGTGAAGGCTCCTTATCATCTCGCTCTCATCGGCGTGCCCGAACCTCTCCTCGTGAATGAGTAGGGCCTTTGCCCCGCTGACACCAAGCGCGTGCTCGATCTGGGGCGTATGGTAGCGGTAGTTGAGCGGTACGGCCACAAGGCCCGACTTTATGCACGCGAGATAATGTATCAGAAGCGCCGGGCTGTTGGGCATGAGCGAAGCGATGCGGTCACCGGGCGCTAGACCGTGCGCAAGATAATTCGCCGCAAGATTATTGCTCGCCTCCTCTACCTCGCGCCACGTGTAGCTCTCTTCGAGCGACACCAGGGCCGGCTCGTCGGGCTTTGTGTCCAGGCCTTGCTTAAGGATATCAAGTATAGCGACTGTTTCTTTTAGATCATCACCGTATATCGGCATTGTGCTCACCTGCCTGGTCATTCAATACGCTACATTTATACACCATAGACATGCGAACTTCAAAATTCCCGCCGTTGAGGATGGGTTTTACGTTTTCGCGTGTTATTCCACTCATTTGCGTTTCGTTGGAAATAAGGATGAGATCCTGAGTTGATCCCGCATCGGGGTCTGTACAGCTGGTTAGTAGTTATTTCTCAATAGCCCTGAGCACCGACTCTGCGTCGGTATCTATAATTTTTAACAAAGTCTGCGCTGTTCCCTGAGGAACCCGTTTGCCTTGCTCCCATTGCCTCAATGTCAAAAGCGGTATCGAGAATGATTCTGAAAACTCTCTCTGCGTCATTTTAGTCTTCTTTCTGATCCCGGCCACATCCATTGCTGTGTATCTCCGAGCCCGGGCGGCGGTCTTTTTACCCTTCTTCCACTTAATTGCCTCTTGAGCGCCTTTCTTAATTGACTCAAATCTTTCAGTCATTTTTGGCTCCTTTCAAAATTGCGGCGAGTTTAGTCTATCTCACATTATATGTAAGTGTATCTAGTGTTGAGTAGTTTGGTTTTATGTAACCTTTACCTGAATCGTCGTGTGAAATCTTTACAAGTTCCAGTAACAGCATTTTTTTTAGGTCTCTATACCAAGTTGAAGGTGTTTTGTACAAAGTCTTAATTTGAGGGCTTGATGAGAGTTTGTCCATCTCGATGTATTTACCTCTATTAATAAGCAAACCCATAACTTCTACAATTCTTTTGTTTATTTTAATTTTTTCGCGCTTTTTATTGTTAAGCAGAAATCTTGTATAGTCCATCAGCATTATTTGTTTGAGTTTTTTTAAAACAATTTCCTTTATTCGCGAGACTTCATCTAGATAGCCTTTCAGTCCCCATTCGATAAAATCTAATGGGTCGCAAGTCGTACGGATTTGTCCGAGTAAGTTTATATACTGGTTTCTGTTTGCACTCCAAAAGTTTGCTAGTGACCAAAAACTATATCGGTTATTTGCGCTTATATATAATATGAGAGCTTCCAATGCTCTGGCAGTTCTGCCATTACCGTCACCGAATGGATGTATTTCCGATAGATAGTAGTGAGCCATTATGGCCTTTACTAATGGATTCCCAACAAGAAAGTATTTTTCTTCATATTTGTTCAGCCATGTAATGAATTTTGACATAGCTGTTTCAACCTCAGCTCGTGTTTTACATAAGCTCACTTTTCTGGGATCGCCGAAAGTAGATACATATTCTCCTCTGTAATCTCCTGGCGTGTTACCTAAATAGTTCATGTTCTCGGTAAAATACTTGTGTATTTGCTTTATCATCTCCTCACTGATTTGCAATTTATCTTTCTTTTCTTTGAACATTTCTACAGTTTCGATTATGAAACGATAAACCTTTCTTGAATTTTCGGCTTCTTGCTCTTTTCTCTGCAGAACTTGATTTTTATCTGCTTTTTGGAAAGATTCCTCAATTTCTTCTCGA
>QIHJ01000249.1 GCA_003229065.1 Candidatus Dadabacteria bacterium | reverse complement strand
ATGAGGGGTACTATGATCGGAAGTCCCGCTCCACCGAAAAGATTTATATATGTGCTCAGTACGTTACAGATAGTACCGTCTCCGCCGCTTATGAGTAAGAGTTTTATTTGCTCCCTATGGAACTCTTCCATGACGCCCGGGATCTCGGACTTCTCAAACGTGCGCTTAACAATTGCGCTCTTGCCGAATATCCGCTTAAAATCCTCTGCCAAGTCCTCAGAGTGCTGTTTATTTATCTTTGCAGCCGGATTTAAAATTACACCTAATGTTTTCATGCCGAATATTTTAGTACTGACCATACTTCGTGCGGCAAAAGCTTGTCTCTGCCTTTGAGCTCCGTGAGCTCTACCAGAAAACAGTGACCGAGCACCTGACCGCCGAGCTTCTCCACTAGCTCCGCTGCTGCAAAACCGGTGCCGCCCGTTGCCAGAAGGTCATCTATCAACACTACCTTGCTCCCTTCGTGAATCGCGTCTCTGTGTACTTCAAGCGAGTCTGAGCCATACTCAAGATTGTATGTTGCATTAATAGTAACGTGGGGGAGCTTGCCAGGTTTTCGTATTATCACAAGACCGGTGCCCAGCTTGAGAGCAAGAGCCGAGGCGAAAATAAAACCCCTTGCCTCTATGCCTACCAGTGAGTCGATCTCTTGTCCATTTAAGAGCACGGCCATATCTTCTATTGCCTTCTCAAACGCTTTGGCGTTTTGAAGAAGGGGAGTAATATCATGAAATATAATCCCTTCCTTAGGGAAATTGGGAATATCTCTTATGTAATCTTTAAGTCTTGTCATGTGGTTTAGTCCTCTGTCGTTATGGTAAGTAGTTTAAAGGGTTTACGGCCTTTCCGTTTTGTCTGATCTCAAAGTGAAGGTGGTTTCCAGTGGAGCGTCCCGTAGAGCCGACCTCGCCTATTACTTCACCACCCCTAATACACGTTCCGTTTTTAACTTTGTTTTTACTGTTGTGTGCATAGAGTGTTCTTATTCCGTTTCCGTGCTCGATTATTATTATCCGTCCGTATCCTGAGTATCCCCTGAGACTGTTTGCGCTTACGAGTACAAGTCCGTCTGCGGCGGCTTTTATCGGAGTGCCCCGTGGCGCCGGTATGTCTATTCCCCAGTGGTATCTTCTCCCCCGGGGTCCGAAGCTCGACGAGAGCTTTCCCCGAAGCGGCCACGCTATGCCTTGAGCTACAACTGCCCCGGGTACTATGAGCCTGGTGCCTGTGTCAATGTCCGTGTGGTCCGTTATGTTATTGACCTCTAAGAGCTCACCCACGCTTACGCCGTACATCCGGGATACTCTGTAGAGTGTCTCACCTAGCTCCAGCGTGTGGTATCTGGTACCTCTCTTTACGCTTAGACCTCCCCTGAGACAATCTTCTAGTTTTTTTACGTCGGCACTGGGAACAGACGGAGGCGGTGGTGGCGGCATTTTTTTACCGCACGCTCCGCTAAGCGTTAGCACCAATAAGCTCAATAGCCATATCCACTGCCTCTTTGGGAGTTTCAGCTTTTTTAATCTCCGTTGATACATCCCAGGTTTTTATTCCGATGATCGGTATTGCCAATCTAAGAGCAAAGGCTATCTCGGATAATGTACCGTAGCTCCCGCCTATTGCAATAACGGCGTCACTGGAGCGGATCACAATTATATTCCGCGCATGGCCCATAGCCGTTACAACGGGGATGTCGACGTAGGGGTTGCTATCTGTTTTTGAATCACCCGGGACGATACCGATGGTGAGTCCTCCCTCTCCCTTGGCCCCCCGGCAAGCGGCCTCCATAACGCCGCCCATGGCCCCGCATACAAGCGTCAGGTCTCTTTTGGCAATTTCCCTGCCGACTTTTTCTGCAGTGTCGCACTCTTGCGCACTGGCGACCCCCGAACCTATGACTCCGATTACGGTCTTCATTTTTGAATTATCCCTTTTTGAATTATCCCTTGGGGGTATATATTATTCTAGAGCGCACGCTAGTACAAGCGATATGTTTTATGTGAAATATCGGTAGTCTGGGCAATATTTTAAACAATTATGAATTATCTGGACTGGACAGTAGTCGTAGTTTACGGAGCTTCCCTGATAGCGTTCAGCTGGCACCTGAGTAAGAAGCAGGAGAGTGTGGAAGACTACTATCTCGGAGGCCGGAATATCCCCTGGTGGGTTATAGGCGTTTCCACCATGGCCACTCAGCTGGGGGCAATCAGCTTTATCTCTGCCCCTGCTTTTGTAGCTCTTAAGCCCGATGGAGGGCTCAAGTGGCTCGGGTTTGAATTCGCCATCCCTGTCGCCATGGTGTTTGTCATGATATTCCTCCTCCCCGTAATACACAGGGCCCGGGTAGTGAGCGTCTATGAATATCTGGAGAGGCGCTTTGACGCCTCAACGCGCTCGATTGTGAGCATTATATTTCAAATCAGCCGCGCGCTTGCGACAGGTGTGGCAATATACGCAATCGGGATCGTTCTCTCTGCAATACTGAATGTGCCGCTCTTTCCAACGATAGTCATTATCGGAACTGTGACAATAGTATACGACGTGTGGGGCGGTATCAGGGCTGTTGTCTATAGTGATTTAGTGCAGATGGGTGTATTGACTATCGGGATATTCATATGCGGTTTTTACGCATATTCTCTTCTCGGTGGATGGGAGAATCTGGTTTCGGGCATCGAGGTCGGACGTCTTAAGATACTTAATTTTGACAAACACGGTTTTGGGGACGGCGAGGACTTTAGCTTCTGGGCGCTTTTGTTCGGCGGGTTCTTTCTGTACGTGTCCTACTATGGGTGCGACCAGAGCCAGATTCAGAGAGAGTTGTCCGCAAAATCAGAGGACGACGCTAAGAAGTCTCTCATGTTTAACGGCGTAGTGCGTGTAGTACTCGTTGTGTTATACCTTTCGATGGGTCTCATTATAGGCGCCTTTGCTCTTCAGAACAAAGAGTTTATGGACCTGATACCCAAAGACAAAGTCGATTACATGGTGCCTATATTCATCCTCAACTACTTACCGCACGGGCTGATAGGGTTTATAGTTGTAGCGCTGCTCGCGGCTTTTATGTCGAGTCTCGACTCCTCTATAAATTCTCTTAGCGCCGCCTCCATGAAGGACATTTACGAGAGATATATAAAACCAGAGGCTGAGGACAGACATTATTTCATATGGTCTAAAATACTCACGGTCTTCTGGGGCATAGTGTGCACGGGGTTTGCGTTCCTGGTGGGGAGCATCTCGGATACGGTGATCGAGGCGATCAATAAAGTGGGCTCGATATTCTACGGCCCGGTGCTGGCGGCGTTTGTGCTCGGGATATTGTTTAAGAGGGCAAGCGCTTCCGGAGTAAAGCTCGGAGTTCTGTTGGGTGTGGGTGTAAACCTGGTGCTATGGAAATGGTTCCCCGGGGTTTCTTGGCTCTGGTGGAACGTTACGGGATGCCTGAGTGCAATCGCTATCGGGTACCTATGGAGTCTCGGGTTCCCGCACACTAGTACAGTCGAAACTTATAAGAGAGACGAGTCAAAGCCCAAGTTTAACTGGACACCCAGATACGTATTTTTGGTATTCTATTTTATCTTGATAATAGTACTGAGTTATGTGTTCGAGAGGCTCTGGCTTGAATAAGCACTTGATTTATCGTGGGGTTTTAATACATTCTTATACTATACTTGATTCAATAACGGTACTTGGCTGGATTTAACTACAGTGCTTGGCTGTGCGAAGTCAATATCAGGGGGGACTTAGATATGAATATATTGAAAAGAACTATAGCGCTAATGCTAATAATTACGATTGCCGTTTCTTTCGCTTCAGCACAGGAGGAAGAGGCGGCGGATCTATCGCCGCTTGGTTTTCAGTTTGGCATTTCTAATAAAGATGCCAAAAAAGTTATAAATTCAAACGGTAAAAGGATAGTAGAGGACAAGGTCGATTCGAAAAAAATAAGGGTGATGATGATGCAGGGAGTAATAGTTGATCTGCCTGTAAATACCGATGGTCTCGATGTGAAGACCGGTCTTGAGTTTTTCGATAAGAAACTTCTATCCAGCTCGCTTATATTTAATGCAGGGGACTCTCCGACTGAGGAGTGGCTCGAAGAGGCGTTCTCGGAATATTTTCGTGACCGTTACGGTGAGCCATTCGAGACAGACAACATGATGTATTTTAAAACCTGGACATGGCATATACCGAAAGTGAAACTCGTTTTACACACCAATACCAAAGACAACATTGTTAAGGTCGATTATACTTATGAGCCGATCAACCAGGCTAAATTTGAAAAAGAGCTCGATACGAAGAGAGGCACAAAGCAAATCGATCCGGCCACGAAGATGTTCTTGGACGGGGATTACAGTAAGCCTACCGATTATGACGATAGGTATAAAGCTCCGAGCTATTCAAACTAATAGTTTTTTGATCGTGCCATAAATTAATGGTGGGAGCTATCAGTATCTAGTACAATTTTTAACGGACTTTAAATTCTCGTGGTCGGAGCTGAGGATCCCGTAAGCATGGGCCCACTCGTGCTTGAGAAGCGGCAGGGTCCCTTTGCGGTTAAACGCCTTAAAGCTGACTATTATGAGCCCCGCACCGGGGTCGAACTCTCCGTTACACTTTCCGCCGTGGTACTTACACTCAAACGTACCGTCCACAACTGCTATCAGGTATTTCCTTACTTCTCTGCCGTTATCCTTTAACTCAAAACACCGACTGAACTCTGTGAACTGTCTGTCGACGTTATTGGTAATGCTCTCTTTACTTGACGGCACTTTTTTTGAGACGCTGAGCTTAAACTCGTACTCGGGCGTAACCTCATAAGGGAGGTCT
>QIHJ01000271.1 GCA_003229065.1 Candidatus Dadabacteria bacterium | reverse complement strand
AAACTCCGGAAACGGATAATTCCGATTCTGCGTAATTAAGGATAAATGGTTAGAATCATTAATTTTATGTGTTATTATAATTAAAATAGGGGTATCAGATGGGCGACTTTCATCAATCAGAAGCAATTTCAACTCTACACAATCTAAACAAGAATAACCTTTCTCAGCTTGAGGAAGAACTAAACGAGTTCTCTCAAACACGCCCTATCGCTCTTGTGCTCCCTTGTCTTTATTCAGAGCTTGAGCGCCAGGCGCTAAGAGATATCTTAGACAAACTAAAAGACGTCACCTACCTGAACGAAATAGTAATAACTCTGGGAAGAGCCGATGAGGAGAAATTCAAGCACGCTCAGGAATATTTCTCCATACTGCCGCAAAACTATAAGATCATATGGGACGACGGCGAAAATATCACCTCACTTTTTAACCTCCTGAAGGAGAACGGACTGTATGTAGGAGATCCCGGGAAAGGGAGGGCCGCCTGGATAGCGTACGGATATATATTGGCGAAGGATTCAAGCGAGGTGATAGCGCTTCACGACTGCGATGTGCTTACGTACGACAGGGCGCTTCTGGCTAGACTTTGCTACCCGCTCGTGAATCCGAATATGGACTATGAGTTCTGTAAGGGTTATTACCCCCGTGTGACGGACAGGCTGTACGGGCGCGTAACCAGGTTATTTATTACTCCTATTATAAGGGCTCTTATACAAATCGTAGGGCACCTGCCATTTTTAGTTTACCTCGACAGCTTCCGCTACCCGCTCGCAGGCGAGTTTTCAATGAAAACGGAGCTTGTGAGGATAAACCGTATCCCATCTGACTGGGGGCTCGAGGTAGGCTCGCTCGCGGAGGTGTTCAGAAACGTTGCGAGTAAGAGGATATGCCAGGTGGACCTTGCGGACAACTACGACCATAAGCACCAGGATGTATCGGCTCACGACCCAACGGGCGGGCTTCTCAAGATGTGCGCGGACATATCGAAATCGCTGTTCAGGACTCTTTCATCTGAAGGGGTCATATTTTCAGACAGCCTCTTCAATACTTTAATCGTTTCTTATCTTAGAATTGCCAACGACACCATAAAAATGTATGACGACGATGCGGCGATAAACGGGCTCTTCTTTGACAGACACGCCGAAGGCCTGGCCGTCGAAACGTTCGTCCAGGGAATTAGAATCGCAAGCCGGAGCTTTCTGGAAGACCCGCTCGGCGCACAGCTGATTCCCAATTGGAGCAGGGTCACATCGGCCATTCCCGACATACTGGATCAGCTGGAACAAGCTGTAGAAGACGATAATGCCTAAGAAGTTTCTGATCTATACCGATCTTGACGGGACCCTGCTCGACCACGACACGTATACGTTCCACCCGGCTGAAGCCGCGCTTAAGCTCCTTGAGAACAGGAAAATCCCGCTTATCATATGCACGAGTAAAACCAGAGCTGAAATAGAGTTCTTCAGAAAGCTGCTTGGCAACCAAGAACCATTCATTTCCGAGAACGGCGGAGGGATTTTTATACCCGAGGGGTATTTTGAGCACGAGTTCGAGTTCGATAGGGTGATTAAAGAGTATAAAGTAATTGAGTCCGGAACCCCTGCGCACTCACTCAGTCAGGCACTGGAAGATATCTCACTTGAAACCGGGATCGAAGTCAGGGGGTTCTCTCAGATGAGTGTAAGCGAGCTGTCTGAGCTTACAGGTCTTGACGAGTACACGGCACAGCTCTCAAAGCTGCGGGACTACAGTGAGCCCTTTCTTATTTACGGAGACGACAAAGACACCGAAACTATTGTAGAGAAAATCAATCTAATAGGGTATAGACACACAAGAGGGGGCAGGTTCCATCATATACTCGGTGAGAACGATAAGGGCAAAGCGGTCAGGACGCTTACAGATATATATGTAAATGAGCTCGGTGAGGCGACTACCATCGGGCTTGGAGACAGTCTGAACGATCAGCCGATGCTAAGAGAAGTCGATATTCCCGTACTGGTTCAGAAGCCAGGGGGAGAATATCAAACTAACATCAGCCTCCGGAACATACATTATGCAGAAGGTGCAGGCCCTTACGGCTGGAACGCTGAAATATTAAAGATTATTATGAACTCCTAGCTCAAAGCGGCTATTATTAATAGAATCTTAATACGAAAGTGGTATCATTATAAACGATGGTAAGGCTTCCAATACGCTCTAAGAGAAGGAAAAGACGAAGTAAAATTCTGCCCTTCATTCTGGGATCGATATTACTTCACCTTCTCATTCTGGCCATTTTCATCCTAACCAATATTGAGCTTATAGACCGCCGTGCCAAAGAAGAGAAGGAAGAGCCCGAGTATATTGAAATTACCGAGCTTCCAGTACCGAAAGAAAAAGAGACGAAGCCGCCTGAACAGCCAAAGAGGCTCGCAGAGAGATCGCACATAGCTCCAGTGGAAAAAACCAGGGACGATTTCACCAAGCAGTCTCCGGCTGTACCTCCTCAGCCGCCGGTTCAGGCCCAGCCCAAGCCTAAACCGCCCGAACCGAAAAAGGCTGAAAAGAAAGAAGAAACTAAGGTTACGAAGAAACCCAAAGAGGCGGAGAAAGAAGAACCCTCAGCCAGAGAAACACTTCTGCGAGACGATAAGCTCGCTTCTCTTCCTAGAGAAGAGCTGAAAAAAGAATCTAAGAAATCAAAACCTGCGAAAGACCCTTCCGAAATAACAAGGGAAGACCTGTTCAGAGAAAGCCCGAGCTCGGCACCCCAGAGGCAGCGGAACCCTCAGGATTTTTTGGGAGCGAGGGACGTAGAGAAAAAGGAAGACACTGTTGATCTGAGCACAACGGAATTTAAATACCTATCGTACTTCCTTAAGCTAAAGAGTAAAGTAGAGTCCGTGTGGACATATCCCAGGGAATCGCGCTACAGGGGGGAGCAGGGGACTCTGTACTTAGTCTTTACATTGGCAAGTGACGGTGAGCTGATTGACATACAGCTCATTACATCCTCAGGGTACGCAAGGCTCGACAATGAAGCGTTCAGGGCATTAAAAGCAGGCTCCCGGTACGCCCCGTTCCCAAAGAGCTGGGGCGGGCTTGAAAAGCTTAATATCAGAGCTTCATTTACATACGGTTACGGCGGATTTATAAGATAAAAATTTCAGATTATGCTGACAGTGCTTTCACCTTTCTTCTTCTCTGTAATGTGGCCGAGGATATATGCCTTCTCTCTCATTCGGCGTATTCTTCTGACAACATCGTCACAATCTTTTTTACTTACAACAAGGACAAAACCGATACCACAGTTAAAAGTCCTGAGCATCTCATCTCTGTCCACCCGCCCTTGCTTTTGAATGAGCTCCATTACAGGGGGATAGGGCCAGGCTGAGGAATCCAGAAGAGCTCCACATCCTGAAGGTAGCACCCTCGGGACATTTTCTAATAGACCGCCTCCCGTGATATGCGCCATAGCCTTTATTTTGAATTCTTCTTTTAACTTTTTCACGGTCTTTACGTATATCTTGGTGGGCTCGAGAAGCTCTTCACCCAGAGTGCGCTTTAGGGAGGCATGCTTCTTATTAAGAGCATTCTTATCTTTTCCAATGAGCACGCGTCTTGCGAGCGAAAATCCGTTTGAATGAAGACCGCTTGAAGAAATTCCTATTACTGCGTCCCCGGGCCTGACTTTACTCCCGTCAATTACTTTATCCTTATCAACCACGCCGACAACGAAGCCCGCGAGATCAAAATCGTCCTTTTTGTAAAACCCGGGCATCTCGGCGGTCTCGCCTCCTAGGAGCGCGCACCCGGCCATTTTGCAGCCCCTAGCTATGCCTTTTATTATCTCGGCGGCTTCCTTAGGCACGAGCTTTGAAGTCGCCAGGTAATCCAGGAAGAAAAGAGGCTCGGCGCCGCATGTGATTATGTCGTTCACATTCATAGCGACAAGATCGATTCCAACCGTATCCAATTTGCCGAGCGCAATCGCTATATTAAGCTTTGTGCCGACACCGTCTGCAGCCGAAACGAGAACCGGGTTTTTATACTTCCCTTTTGGAAGCGAGTACGCCCCTGAGAAACCCCCGAGCTTACCCAATACGTTCTCATCCGCAGTAGAGCGAGCAAGCGGTTTTATAAGCTCTACCAGACGGTTCCCTGCGTCAATGTCCACGCCGGAGTTTTTATATGAGGATTTCTTCGCCATTACGGTGTGGAAACATACCTGAAAGAGAAGGTTTCATAAAATTGTTATCTCTTTTGACTGGGGATGGAGTAAGATAATAATATGGTAAGCACGCGCTTTACAGAGCTTACGGGTTGCAGATACCCGATACAGCTTGCCGGGATGCCGGGCGTATGCACTTTGGAATTAGCCTCCGCGGTTTCAAACGCGGGCGGGCTCGGAATGATCTCCGCAACCCACGTATCGCCGAAATATCTCTCAGAAATTCTTGATGAATTAAAGAAGCTCACAAACGGTGTGTTCGGAGTAAATTTTCTAATGCCGTTTCTGGATATTGAGTGTGTTAAGGTGGCAGCTTCTAAATCAAGAGTGGTCGAGTTTTTCTATGGAGACCCTGACCCTGCGCTTATCGGCGCGGTCCATAGAGAAGGAGCGCTTGTGAGCTGGCAGGTGGGATCAGTAGAAGAAGCAATTGCCGCCGTACGGGCGGGATGTGATTTTATTGTCGCTCAGGGCACACAAGCAGGGGGACACATTCGTGGGGGCATAAGGCTCACTAAATTACTGACGGATATTCTGGACTCGGTCGATATTCCTGTAATAGCAGCAGGCGGGATTGCTACAGGGGAAGACCTGGCCCGTGTATTAGAGGCGGGAGCCGCGGGA
>QIHJ01000347.1 GCA_003229065.1 Candidatus Dadabacteria bacterium | reverse complement strand
AATGCCTGGGTATGTATTACGAGTGTGGCTTTCTTCATTAGTCCGGGGGGAACATACATTCTATAAAACCTTGTGTCAAACATAGAGTATAATTATATGTATATAAATACAGAGTTTACGGCGGGTTTTTTTATGCTCTCAGCGGGGAAGTGTAATTTCGGCGGATATTAGAGCTTAATATTTATGTTGAAAAAAGAATAAATCGGCAGTATTACTTGTTATTATGGCTGCGATTCCGGAGCTCAGTTTGGAAATGAAAGAGAAAATTCTCATAGTCGATGACGAAGAGGCGATAAGGAACCTTTTTGTGGAGGCTCTTTCCGGGCTCGGCTACAGGTGTGAAGTTGCTGAGAACGGGCTTGAATGCCTGGGTATGTATTACGAGTCGAGTGACTACGACGTAGTGCTTCTTGACGTACAGATGCCCGAGCTCGGGGGTATAGAGACGCTCAGAAAGCTTAAATCATACGCTCCCGACCTGTCTATAATTATCGTCTCCGCCTCAAGAGATATTGATATCGTAAGGACCGCTCTAAAGGAAGGAGCATACGACTATATATTCAAGCCCTTTAATATTAACGACGTCCAGGCCGTCATCAGACGCGCAGTGGAAAGGGCGCAGCTCATAAAAGAAAATAAGGACTATCAGCATAACCTCGAGCAAAAGGTAGAGTACCAAACACATGAATTGGTGAAGTTATATTCGGGCACACTTCAGGCTATGATACTTGCCCTTGATCTGAGGGAGAGCGAGACCGGCTATCACTCCTACAGAGTTACGGAATACGCTTTGACTCTGGGCAGGCATATGAGCCTGAATGAGTCTGAGCTCTCGATGCTGGCAAAGGGGGCGCTCCTCCATGATATTGGTAAGATAGGAGTGCCGGACAACATACTGCTTAAACCCGGCAAGCTTACGGATGAAGAATGGGAAGTAATGCGCAAGCATGCAGAGCTTGGCTACATGATGCTTAAGAAGATCGAGTTCCTCGAAGAATCTGCCGTTATGGTTTATACGCACCATGAGCATTTTGACGGGAGCGGATACCCCAAAGGTCTTAGCGGTACTGACATACCTCTTGGAGCTAGAATATTCTCAATTGTAGATGCTTTTGACGCCATGACCAGTAAGCGCACTTACAGGGATGAGATAGCGTTTGACAAGGCGGTCGAAGGGATTAAAGAAGCCTCAGGCACACAGTTTGATCCTGCAATTGTCGACGTTTTTATTCAAATCGATCTTGGGGTTTGGGAAGAAATTAAAGAAAATATCGACGATTCGGGCTCAAACTATTTAAAGGGGCTTTTGTTTGAGCTTAGTAAATATAAGTAATAAATTCTCATACTCTGTCATATCGAAGTATCTTTCATTTTAAACATTTAGCCTGATTAAGCCTATATACTTTTCCTGAGTATTTCGTTTACTACCTTGGGGTTTGCCCTCCCCTGAGTCGCTTTCATTACCTGGCCCACGAGAAACCCCATTAGCTTGTCCTCGCCTGCTTTAAGTCGGGCTAATTCACCGGGGTGGTTACCCAAAATTTCTTTAACTATACTCTCGATCTCAGATTGATCCGAAATCTGTCTGATCCCTTTTTGCTCTACAATTTCCTTGGCCGTAACTCCTGAGCTTATCATCTCGGCGAATATCTCTTTTGCCTGCTTTCCGCTTATATTACCTTTATCTATGAGACCTATCAGCTCTGAGAGCATAGCGGGGGATATGGGAAACGAGCCTATTTCTTCCTCTTCTTTTAATTCCCTCAGTACCTCGGTCATAATCCAGTTGCTGAGGGTCTTGGGGTCTCCGCCGTCCTTGAGCGACTGCTCGAAATAATCGGCTATCTCCTTTGACGACGTAAGCACGCCGGCATCGTATTCAGGCAGCTTGTATTCTTCGATAAACCTGGTGTATCTTTGCTCCGGGAGCTCCGGCAGCGTGCTCTCAATCTCATCTATCATCGATTGCTCAATGACCACAGGCAGTAGGTCGGGGTCGGGGAAATAGCGGTAGTCGTGCGCCTCTTCTTTTGAGCGCATCGAGAACGTAACCCCTTTGCTTGAGTCGAAGAGCCTCGTTTCCTGTACGATTTCACCCCCCGATTCAAGTGTCTGAATCTGACGTCTGATCTCGTATTCTATGGCTTTTTGTACGAATTTAAATGAGTTTACATTTTTTATTTCGGCTTTAGTGCCAAGTTTTTTAGTCCCTTTGGGTCTGACGGACACGTTGGCGTCGCACCGGAGACTGCCCTCATCCATGTTGCCGTCGCAGACCCCGATGTAGCGTACGATGGAGCGGAGCTTCTTCATGTACTCCACCGCCTCTTCGGGGCTTTCGATGTCGGGCTCGCTGACTATCTCTATAAGCGGCACCCCGGCGCGGTTTAGATCTACATAGCTAACATTACCGGATTGGTCGTGAATCAGCTTGCCGGCGTCCTCTTCCATATGGATCCTTGTGATGCGGATTCTCTTGGTCTCGCCGTTTACAGAGATATCGAGCCAGCCACCGGAAGAGAAGGGCTCTTCGAACTGCGATATCTGATAGCCCTTGGGCAAGTCGGGATAAAAGTAATTCTTACGGGAAAACCGTGAAGTGGTGTGCAGCTCGCAGTTAAGCGCAATTGCGGCGCGGAGAGCGTATTCGAGCGCCTTTTTGTTTAGCACCGGCAGCACCCCGGGCATGCCGAGGCATATAGGGCTCACCTGGGAATTCGGCGCCCCGCCGAACTCGGTTGAAGTCGGAGAGAAAATTTTCGATTCAGTGCTTAGCTGCGCGTGTACCTCAAGTCCTATTACAGGCTCGTATTGCATTTAAATAGCCCCCTTATCAGTTAAATTAATACTGATTGATCGTAGATAATTGTCAAGGAAAAGGTGTGAAATGAGCTCAGAGTGCATACTGATAATTTCTCCCCACCCCGATGATCTGGAAATCGGCATGGGGGGGACAGCAGCTAAGATGATAGCCAATGGAGCTCAGGTGGTTTCCCTTGTGGTTACGGACGGCGGTGGGAGTACGAGCACTTTGGGATTGAGCGGGGACGAAATGGCAGGGCTTAGAAAAGCGGAGGTTGAAGAGGCTGCGTCAATTCTTGACGTGAGTAAATTAATACAGCTCGGGCTACGAGATGCGAGCAGTGAGAACCTGCTCACGTTCAGGGTTGAGCTTGCTAGAGTATTAGACAAGCTTAAGCCTGCTGAGATTTATATACCACACCCCGAAATCGACAAGCACCCGACGCACAGGGCTGTATCTACGGCGGTACTTGAAAAGTTGGGGGAGATGTCGCAGGAAGGCGCTGAATTGCCGGCAACTATATGGTGTTATGAGGTCTGGACGCCTTTTCCGAATTACGACAGGATAGAGGATATATCCGAATATATCGAGCTTAAGACAGCGGCCGTAAACGCTCATAAGAGCCAGCTTGAGTATAAGAACTACACCGAGGGCATACTCGGC
This sequence comes from Candidatus Dadabacteria bacterium, assembly GCA_003229065.1. Classification (GTDB taxonomy): domain Bacteria; phylum Desulfobacterota_D; class UBA1144; order Nemesobacterales; family UBA2774; genus UBA2774. The sequence continues at coordinate 1,385 of QIHJ01000347.1, read as the reverse complement.
TTAAACCGCTACAGAGCCGTATTCGACGAGCGGTACGGTGTGACGGATGAGATGTATGCAGAGGTTTTTTTGGAGCTTAAGACTTAAAGAGGCAGAGCGGGGGGTGCATGACGCTTACTTGGGAATATAACCCCTTTTCATGCTCCACAGGAGCATGTCTAGCTCTTCGATCCCGATTCCTAGCTCGTCTGCGAAGTTCTGCATTTTCTCTTCAGTGTCAATGTATCTCTTCTTGGAAGTCGGCGGCTTTGGAGAGTCGATTACGCCCAGCTTGTGGAGCATTCCCACAACATTCCTGTCGAGAACGGCGTAGCCTTTAAACCCTATGTTTCTTAAAAAATGGCTCGCCTGAGTAAGTCCAAGGCCTTTGATATTTTTATTGAGCGCAAAAAAATCTCTAAGCTCCTCGGGATTGTCGAACGAGTAGACGAGCTGTCTCATCCTGAGACCGTAGTCGTTTTTCAGGTAGTCCCGGGTATGGACTATGTAGTCCGCTCTATCAGGATATTTGTGTACGCCGTCAAGCCGCTCGGAAATCTCGTCTTTCCCGCCTTCGAGCAGTACGTCCTGAATCGCGTGCAGAGACTTCATTCCGACTTTGGGCCCTACGGCTGATGTGAGAATGCAGAAACAAAGCTCCTCGAGAATACGGGTGTCATCCGCGTTCGCGCGCGCGTATTCAAACTCCGCCAATTGAGCTTTGATCGCCTCTTCTTTCTCAGTGTAAAGTGAACGAAGCTCTTGGATTGCTTCGAGGCTTGCCATAGGGCTAAGTCTATCACTTGCGACTGAGTGGGCAAAGGGCTTGGATGATTGTGCCTAGGACTTATTACGAAACCGGCTCAGAGCTTGAGCTCTATAAAAAATGAAGTAATCCACACGGCCAGAGCTAGGAACCCAAACGTAAGCACGACAACACCAAGCTTTTTAGCGAGCGATATGTCGGGCTTGTGCGACATATCCATCTTCATTCCCCCCGTGTCTCCGTGTCCAACGGGCTTACTCGATGCCGCAGTCATCATGCCGTGCTTGAGACCGCTGCCGACAAGCCATGAGTTCATGGGGTAGGCCATGATACCTCCAGCCAGAGTGGCAACGGATGCGATGCCCCAGAACATAAGCCCCTTTGGGTCGTCCCCTCCGGGGATAAGGCCGCGCATAATTGCCATTACCGGGATCATGCCCACCATCACCATGTTCATGGATACGGTCTCTGAGAATATGGTCTTTCTAACTGCCAGTAAATAATTCCCGCCGAGCATCGATTTCATGAAGAGGGCCTGAAATACCAGAAGACCGAACAAATAAGCAGTCGAGTACTCAATAATCAGGTCGAGCCCGTTGGGGAGTCCTATCTGAAACGTAACTATTGCTGCAAGGATAAT
>QIHJ01000148.1 GCA_003229065.1 Candidatus Dadabacteria bacterium | reverse complement strand
CGACCATAGGACTCATAGACATATATGCCGCTGTGATTCCGGAGTTCCCGTTTAAGCCAACTATGCACGTATACTATCAGGAAACAGTGCTGCGCATTAAGGACGGACTGCCTAAGTTCAGGGATCTGCCAAAGGAGGCCGGAGGCTCGGGCGAAGAATTGCCTGAATAGCTTATACGCAGGGCGGTATTAATATAGCCGATCTCGAAGACTAAGATACCGTTCAGTCCCATCATATATCAGAAGCTATACAGTACCGTTCGCTTGACAGGGGAGTGGTTTAGAGGGAGCTTCGTCAGGAGGACATAACCTGCTCACATTGTAATCACAATAACGGTATTTTATATCCCTTCTTTTCTAGCATTCGGAAGACATACAAACGTTAAAGATCTGCTAAGAAAAAGGGGAGCAGTACACGTTTGATAATTTTATGCAAATCTGATATAATGCGTATGTCTCGTTAAGTAATAACAAATGTTTGTTGAGCGGTTAGTTAATATTGGTTTTTATTGTGGTCTAGTATTAAAAAAATATATGAGGAGGGTTTGATATGTATGTGAGGAACAGTTTTATACTAACCACAGTTTTTATCCTTATCAGTGGTTTTTTCTTTTTAACACCGGTTGAGACGAGCTATGCGCAGCCGAGTGACTGTTGTTTTGCAAATGGTGGTGTCGGCTGTGACAATGTGACTTGCGAGACTGCTGTCTGCGCAATTGATGATTTCTGTTGTAGTGTTGCATGGGACGCTATCTGTGCCGGCGAAGCTTTTGATCTCTGCGGTGAATTATGTACAGAACCGCCGGAAATTGAAGGGTGCTGTACAGGACTCGGCGAGTTTCCTGATGCTTGCAACATACTCACAGAACGGGAATGTGTAGATAGCGGAGGTACATATCAGGGAGACGGTACAAATTGTAATTCATTTAATCAATGCTTTGTACGCCCCATTCCCACAATGAGTGAGTGGGGAATGATTGGTACAGCGGGAATTTTGGGGCTAATTGGTTTAGTTTACTTGCTCTCAAGAAAAAGAAGAGCACTAAGCTAACATTATTTCAAATTAGTTCTGACGAATAACATAAAACTATATAAGGGGGGGCGCTGATTAAGCATCCCTTCTTATATCATATCAAATAATATGCCCAACCGAATTAAGTTTGCTTATAAGTCCCTAGCATGGGTTTTAGTAATTCTATCAACTGGAATCTTATATACTTCTGCCCGATCTCAAGAAATAACTCCTTTCACGGAAGAGGCTGTCGAGCGCGGTCTAGTATATACAATGCAAAACCCTGAGTTAATTCAAGGACACTTGGGTTTCGGTTGCGGATTTGCAGACCTGGACAACGACGGGGACCAGGATGCGGTTATCATTGGGGCTTCGGACGGACGTGTGGGAATTTTTGAAAACGACGGTACAGGGAACTTCAATGACCACAGTCTCCAGAGCGGCATACCTCTTCTTGCGGAAGCCACAGGGTTTGTCGCCTTTGATTACGACGGGGACAGCGACATCGACCTTTATTTCACACAGATAGGACTAGCCAACGTTCTTGCCCGTAACGACGGCAATTTCCGATTTATTGATGTCGCGGATGAGGCCAATGTGGATGACCCGGGAGATAGTGAATCCGCTTCAGCTGCGGATTACGACGGGGACGGCTGGCTCGATCTTTACGTTTGTAATTACTCTGGACTTACAACTGATATAAAAAATAAGCTCTATAAAAACTTGGGTAACGGCCGCTTTCAAGACGTTAGTGTAGAGCAGACTGTGGATGACCACGGTTTTAGCTTTCAGTCCGTTTGGTTTGATTACGACCGGGACGGCGACGTTGACTTATACCTTTCAAACGACCGTGCGCTCCGTTCCCCCTTCCGTAGCAACCAGCTTTGGAGAAATGACGACGGTCAGCTCGTAAACGTTTCTGTCGGATCAGGAGCTGATGTAAGTATTTATTCAATGGGCGTTGCGGCAGGTGATTTTGACGGCAACGGATTTCCCGACGTTTACGTAACCAATATAGAGAATTATGAAGAGGGGTGGAACCCGCTTCTGTTAAACCAGGGAGACGGGACTTTTGTGGAAGACTGCCTAGGCGCGGGTGTTTGCGATTTTATAACCTCGTGGGGCTCAATCTTTTTTGACTTCGACAACGATTCCCATATGGATCTCTATGTGAACAATATGTTTAAACCAAATGTCCTTTTTGATTGTAACGGCTCGTTCCCTTGCGAGGAAGTTGCCTCAACCGCAGAGGTGACGGCTGTAAGGGCAAAATCACTCACTCGACTGGCAATCGATGACGACCCGGAAGAGTTAACCAAAGAGCAGTCATTTAGCTCCGCAGTGGCAGATGTCGATAATGACGGCGACATGGATTTATTAGTAAACAACCTAGCTGGAAACGTTCAATTATTTATCAACAACGAGGGTCAGAAGCGAAACTGGATCAGATACCGTATGGTTGGGCAAGGGGGCAATATATTTACCGTAGGGGGGAATATAGATACAAGAGTAGGCGATAAGTGGCAGTATCGAGAGATCTACGCAGGTGGAAACAGCTACCTCGGAATGAACGAACTCATAATCCATGTGGGTCTTGATGATGCGACGCTTGTTAACGAAGCCCATGTAAAATGGCCTGGAGGAAATACCACTCGTACACTAACTAACCTGCCCGTCAATCAAACCTGGACTATATATCCGCCTGAGATGCTCGGTGATGCCGACCTTGATGGCACGGTAAGATTAGAGGATTTCGTAGTGTTATCAAGCTGTAGTCGAAGCTCTTTTACGCCGGGATGTGAAATAATGGATTTAAACAGCGATAGCAGCGTAGACTTAAACGATTTTAGCGCCTTCCTAGACTCATACGATGATATGCCGGCTGACTGTGATAATAACGGCATACTGGATATGCGGGAAATCCTGTTAGATCAATCTCTCGACCAAAACTCAGACGGCGCTCTGGATCAGTGCAGGTCTACCATGGGTGGTGAAGGAAGCGGAGGGGGCGGGGGCTGCTCACTCACAAGTTCTACAGCTATCGGTATAGAAAAAAACTGGGCAAACTCAATAATAATCTTAATTACTCTACTTTTAGTCAGCTTGCGTAAAATTAGAAGAGAAATTGGCAGAAATGTATGAAAGTTTAAAGAAGGGTCCCTGGCTGAACCAGGTTAGAACCTGTTTGATGTCTTCGATTGAGGTTATTGTCCCCTAATATATCCAATATAGACAGCTAGTTAATAGGTTTTAAGGCTATTATTTGTGTACTGCTCCCCTTTTGTCAAGACCGGTTTAAGTTGGAATAAAGTGACACAAAATTCTAAGTAAGATCACTTTGGTTCCGACTTTCCCTGCCAAAAAGTGATCGAGTTATTCTATAACCCGGAGAACATGTCTAAATGGCGGCCAATTCTATTGAGCTATGAGCAGCTAAGCGGTGCGGGGTAAACCCGGGGATGATATAAAAAGGAACTCAGTGAAGCAGTATACAGAATGATCAACAAAGAACGGGGCTTGCCGCCGATCTCAGTTACCCGCTACATCTGCTCAACCTTATAGCCCTTGTCACTGAGCAATTTAATGAGCCCCTCCTCGCCCACAAGGTGTCCCGCACCTACAACGACCAGATAATTTTTATCCCCTCGGAGATAACTCTCGATCTCTTTAAGCCATTTCTTGTTTCGGGAAACGATGAGCTTGTCATACACACGGGGATACTCGGCGTAGCTTCTTAGAATTAATTCCTGAAACTCACTTTCATCCCCCCTGTTCCATGAATCTATTAGGCTTCCGAGTTCAAGCTCAATTACGTCCAGGTCTCTTAGCGTATGAAGAAGAACCTCGTCTTCGGTATCCTCGCCCAATGATGCTATTAAGTCGATTTGAAACTCGGCTGTCTCTAAGCCCCTGACCTCTTTACTGGATTCCTTAGCCTTATTATAAAAATATTGATCTACCCCGTACTCCGGATTAAAGCCCATTTTGGAGAGCTTTAGGATTGTCGCCGTTACCGCTAAAAACCAGGGCTTAGTGTTGGTGAACATATTTATATCGATCCCAAGCTCCTTTAGCTCTTCCTTAGCCTGCTCGTAAGTTTGTTGTGACACGGTTTCCTGAAGTGTTTTTCCTTTTTCAAGCGCCGCTTTTGTGAGGACCATTCTTATTGTCTCGGGCTTATCCAATTCCCCGGGATCGACTTCGAACACAACGACCTCGGAATCCCCGTACGCTTCCTCATAAGCCTGCCCCAGAGGATAGCTGTCTTTACTTAAGAGGTGTAAAGACCCAAGGATGTATACGGTGTTACTATTTGATTTTACGCTCCATAGAAAGTGTTTTTTTTCAGGCCCCGAATCTTGCTGAGCAAATAGCGGTTGGTGTAGAATCAGAAATATGAAGACTGTAATACAATAGACAAAGCCTTTAAGGGAATTTCTCAAAGTAATCTTCTCCCGAGATCGTTTCGAAGTTTAAGTATAAAGCATTCAAAACCCCTATGTTAGAAAAATATCAGAAATGGTTAGCGAATTATTATAGTCGGAATGAAGCGCTGTCAGATGCGCTCGGACTTAACCCAATTAAGCGCGTCTTCGAGCCTGTCGTTCCCCCAGAATATCTCATCCCGGGCTGCAAACGTAGGGGCGCCGAATATACCTTTTTCCATCGCTTGCTTGCTCTGAGCTCTTAGCTTTTGCTTGGTTTCATCCGATTTAGCGTGCTCTATCAATTGGGCGCCGCTTTTTCCGAGCGAGTCAAGTATGGAAGCTATAACAGCCTCATCGGATATATCTTTGTCCTCTGCGAAATTAGCTTGGAACACCATTTCGGAGAACTCGCCGCACCACCCTCGTGCCTCCGCGATCAAGGCTACCCTTGCGGCTAAAAGCCCGTTTCTCGGAAACTCGG
>QIHJ01000232.1 GCA_003229065.1 Candidatus Dadabacteria bacterium | reverse complement strand
GGGCAGGGTTCAGTTAGGTTTGGGAGGAGAAGGTTTCAAATTCAGTCCCGGTTCGACATTCCCTACGGCTAAAGCCTATAAAATCGTACCGAACTTTGCCAAAAAGCTCACTTTTGTCATCGGCCTGGCCGCAGCCGGTATACCGGGGTTAAATATAGAGAGAAAGTCACCTAATCCTCTTTTGACGGACAGATTTGAAGAGTTAGGAATAACACAAGCGAATTTGACGTCCATAACAGGAGATATAAATTTCAAAATGCACGTCTTTAATGTTCAGGGATCGTATTACGGCAGGTGGATAAATCCTGAAGAAGGCGGCGGGAGTACGGCTTATGACCAGGGTTTTAACGTACAGGCCGGAGTATTCGCCATGCCGAAAACCCTTGAATTTGTCGGAAGGTTTACGTATATAGATTTTGATACCGGCTCTAACGTTGTACCTGCTGATACGAGCGTTCAGAATACAGCTTGGGCCCTCACGCCTGGAATTAACTATTACATATCAGAGGACCACAGATGGAAGGTTCAGCTTCAATATTCTTTCCTGCGCCAGGAATTTACACAGGGCGGGTCTGATATTGACTCGAATGTAGTAAGGGCTCAGCTCCAAGCGTACTTCTAAGTATGATATGAATCCAAGAGCATGGATATTTAATCCTCTCTCCTTAAATTATATCATCTCCCTTTTTGTTCTGGCTCCGATACCTCTAAACCCGGCCTCTGATACCAGCTCAGGCGCCTGGTTCATTTGTTTTTCAGTCTTAATAAGAATTGTAGCATAGGGTTGTTCTCACTCCGAATCGGGCGCTATGTGTTCAAAATAGTGTTCTGCAAGGAAACACGTATATTCGTCTGAGTTAGTGACATTTATTTTGATTCTCAAACTCCTTAAGCTAAAATCATCTTACTTATTGGGAGTAAGAGATGAAATCTTTATTAAGTATGCTGGTATTTTCAATGATTATGGTATCTATGTCTGGTGCCTATTCCCAGGCGGAGACCGGTGAGCCAGATGACCCGGAAACGAAGGAAGAGTTAAGTGCCGAACATGATGAATCCGGCGACGCGCATCACGGCAATTTTTTATCTAAGCCCAAAGCAATCTATAACTACTTCAGGTCTCACTATGACGACGGTCTTGTTTTTGAGTCGAAAAACGGAAATTTTAGGATCAGGGCCAGAACTCGCGTTCAGGTTCAATTTTCTGTAACCGATGACGATACTAATAGTACGGATACGGATTTCTTTCTTAGAAGGTTGAGGTTGAAGTTAGACGGCCACGCTTTTAGGCCGTGGCTCAGATATGTTCTCCAGGTCAGCAGAGACAATATAAAATTGGATCAGCTGGGAGACGCAAGCGGAATACAACTTAAGGATGCCTATATTGACGCAGTCTATTTTAAGAAGATTTTTCCAAGGGTCGGGCAGTTTAAAGTCCCTTTTAACAGAGAAGAGTTAAACTCATCAACATCTCTTCTGTTTGTCGAGCGCTCTATTGTAAATACGGAGTTTGCTTATGCAAGGGATAGAGGCGTCTCGTTGTACGGTTTTTTAGGTAAACACATGGTATATGGTGCGGGTGTATTTGGCGGTGCCGGAATACAGGGAACGGAAGAGGGGACGGCTATAGGCTCCAATTTATTCGCGGCTAGGGTCCAGTTAAATTTTGGAGGAACATTAAAATACAGTAACGGGAGTTTCCCGTCGGGTGGAGACTACAAGCTGGTACCGGATTTTACTAAAGTGCCCGTATTTGTTTTTGGAGCGGCCCTTGTGGGGATACCTGATTTGGACATAAGGGGGAAAACGCCCGATTCAGGAGCTTTGGTAGAGAGGTTTGATGAATTGGGGATAGTCCGGGGCGGTGTAGTATCAATTGCTGCGGACGCTACATATAAGCTGCCCGGGTATAACGTCGAGGCCTCTTACCTCGGCAGGTGGATAGACCCTGACGAAGGCGGCGGGGAGACCGTATACGATCAGGGGTTTCGTATTCAAACCGGAGTATTCTTGGTGGCGGATTTAATAGAGATTGCAGGGAGGTGGGCGTATATATTATATGATACCTCTCCTGAGGCAGTCGGAGCTGAAGAGGTTCTTATAGATACCAGTTTGGAGCTAACGCCCGGAATAAATATTTATTTTTCAAAAAATAACAACTGGAAGGTACAGCTCGGCTATTCGTTCATAAACAATACATTCACCCAAGGGGTCCCGGATGAGGATCAAAAAGTGTTAAGGATACAGTTTCAAGCTTACTTTTAGGATTTAAATCGGACATGAGGTTAACATACGGCAATCCCGGGAATTGTTTATGCACTATGATAAACAGCATATATTTATCAATTAACTATTCCGCCGTGTATTAGTATAGAGGTTAACTTTCCTGTGACATGAGCCGGCATAGAGCTTTGTTCCAGACCCTCTAAGGTTTTTTCTATATAGTAATTTGCTCTATTAATCCCGGCCTCGCCGTCTTCTATAACGGCGTATGAAGCGCTTGGGTTGAAATCGCGCGGCTGGCCGACCGAGTCCGGATTAAGAATTGTAGTATTACCGTAGTTCTTTATACAGGGTTTATGTGAATGGCCTGTGAGTATAAATCTTCTGTGTTCATTCTCTGGCAGGTTCTCTCGTAAAAGCCCTTAATCTTTCCGGGACCGAGCTCAGAGCCGTGTACCAGCTCGAAATCCTCGGCGTCAATGCTAAAACTGCTCAAAGCAGGCAGTCTTCTTAGGAATCCGACTTCCTCCCCGCTAAGATAGCCCTCCCCCCCCAATCCCTTGAGATTACCGATATATCTCTTAGCTCCTGAGCGCATTTACTGTTTAAACCATAAGCCATTTCATAGTCATGGTCACCTCTGACAGCCCAAAACCTGCGGTTTGATGAGCTCATGAGAAACCTTACACAGTTTCCCGGATCGGGGCCCAAATCCACTGCATCGCCCAGAAATATTAGTCCATCGTAGTTTTCTTTGTTTAATACAGCATCAAGTGCCTGCCAGTTCGCGTGTATGTCGGATAGTATAATTAGCTTCATAATGCTCAATGATGGCAATCGAATATTGATTACATGTTAAGTAATGGTTAAAGTAGAGTTTACTAAGCTGTATTATCGGGTACCTTAAGTTGAAAGGCTGTATTAAAGGGCCATATGAAGAATTTTTCATAAATATAAAATTAGAGCTAGATTTTTAATCAGAATGTGGTAGAATCAAAGAATCGGAGAGAAGATTCAAGGGGTACTGTGAATTAGGTGAAGAAACCTCTTGACAAAAGTATTTAATTTATATAAAGTAAGCTCAGAACTTTAAAAACCAAACCAAAGGAGGTAAGGAGAGATGAATAAAGCCAAATGGCTTATTATGTTTTTATTGGCTCTTTCCATGGCCGCTCCTACTATTGCAGTAGAGCTCACCCTAGGCGGCTTTCCTAGCTTTATGAGGACTAGAGCGCGTTTCATAGGAAACGCAACCTTTATTTCTGCGTTGAGCAATACCAACGCGAAGCAGCTCGGATTTAACGATAATAATGACAACATCTTTTTCGCAGATACCACTCTGCGTTTAACCCCACAGCTAGTTCTTAGCGACGCTGTTACTATCAGGGCACAGTTAAACGTGTTCGATAATAACATCTGGGGTGGAGCTACATCTGAGTTCGTCGGTGGACGAAGCACGGTTATTAACTCTAGCTTGTCGTTCAGTGATAGATTCAGAGGAGCGCTTCTGACTGGTCCAGGTGCAATTGACGATCCTGGATTTTTTAATGTCAGAATGTTGCATGCCGATATAGTGCTTCCGCACAATCTCGGTTTCTTAAGAATTGGCCGTCAGCCTTTTGACTGGGGTATCGGTATCCTGGCAAACGGTGGTTGGGATCCTTATTCCGACCTCGGTTTTGTACTTGACAGGTTCCTGTATCTTAAGTCATTTGCTGCAGGATCGTCTTCCTTAACGTTCGTATTCGTTACTGATAGATTCACGCAGGGTAATTCAGTTGTTGCCGGCGGCGGTGACGGATGGGACGGTGGAGCGGTTGCTCTTATCTTCAACAACCCGAACGTTATGGGAACTAACTTTACCTTAGGTGGTTATGTATTCCCATACATTAGCCAGACCAACCTAACACTCGGTCTGGGATCCACACCCGCTGCCCCACCGCTAGGTGGTACAGCTGTTAGCGGTATCGATCTTGACAGGTTAACCCTTTTCTCAGGTCTGCTTGATATTAAAACTGACCTTTGGAGACTGGTTGGTGAGTTCCAGGCTTGGCAGGGTGAAATTAACTTTCAAGGTACAGGCATAGGAGACGGCTTCGATGTAGATATAGATCTTAGCTGGATTTGGGCTGCCCGCGCAGAAGTTTATCCGGGATGGCCGCTTAAGATCGTTGCTGCTGAGTTCGGTTGGGCGCAGGGTGACAATGCAAACACCGGCTCATTAACTGGTAACGGTAGTGGGCTTATGTTTAACCCGGCTTACAACATCGATAACCTTCTCTTCAAGCACATGATACCTAACTTGTATCAGCAGGAAGGTAGCGTTATAAACGCTTACTATGCAAGGTTATGGGCAACTGTTAAGCTTATTGATTCCATTTCCTTCACTCCGCAGGTACTCGTTGCTTTCAACGAGCAGACCAATAACGTAGAAGTTAACGGTATACTCGGATCTGGTACAGTAGTTGACAGCGTTGATGCCTACATGGGTACTGAGGTTGAAGGTACGCTTACCTGGCATATTCATCCGGGAGTTAGCTTCGATCTTATAGGTGGTGTTGTTTTCACCGGAGACAGCTTGGATCAACTGCTCGCCGCACAGGCGGCTGAGGTGATACCAACTATAGCGAAACTCCTTGGACAGTCCAGGGTAGGTTAATGATCTTCATAGATCAGTTCTTCAAATAAAAACAACCAGGTGGCCAGTTACTATACGGCTCACCTAGTAAAAGTTTTAATGCCCCTTCTCTTGCCTAGTGCGGGAGAAGGGGTTTTTTTATGTTTTAAGATCTTTCAAACGCCCTTTGGATTATTTTTCTGAATGTTTCGGTGGGTTGGTAACCATGTAACGGGAATTTACCGAATATATATGTAGGTACACCCAAAATACTGTTATTCCGAGCTTCCTGCCTGTTGTCCTCTATCTTCTCATACATACTTCTACTCTTTAGCACCTCTTTTAATTCAGCTTCATCCAAACCGGCAATAGAGCCTATTTCAAGAAGTATATTCATATCAGCGATGTTCAGTCCTTTCTTAAAATAAGCCTCATAAACACCCTCGTGAAATTCTTTGAATAGACCTTTGGTTTTGGCAAACTCCGAGCCCT
>QIHJ01000144.1 GCA_003229065.1 Candidatus Dadabacteria bacterium | reverse complement strand
CACCTTATTGCTCACAAGCTCACGAAGTCTCTTTTCGCCGATACTTGTCAAATCGGAGTAGGGGAGCCTGTACTCGACTCTAAGCTCGCCGTTATCGACTGCCTTCTTGTGGTCGAAGAGAAAGAATGAAGGGTTCATGAACGCTGCCCACAGCTCGCCCCCTGTCTTAAGTATCCTGTAGCACTCCTTCCAGACCGCGCTTAGGTCCGGGACGAAGATGTTCGAGACGGCATTTACGATCAGGTCGAAAGTCTCGTTCTTGAATTCGGATAAGTCTCCCAGGTCTCCCCTGATTGTCGCAAGCTTGAGCCCGTCCCTGTCCGCTACAAAGAGGTCATTCTTGAGCTGCTCCTTAGATATATCCAGGCTTATTACTTGCGCTCCTGCTGCGGCCAGTATAGGCGCCTGCTGTCCGCCCCCCGAGCCCAGACACAGCACGTCTTTTCCTGAGATGTTTTGAAGCCACGTGGACGGCAGGTATCTGTTGGGTGTAAGCTTAAGGAGTATTTCCCCTCGCTTAGCTTTTTCGATTACATCCTTCCCCACAGGCGTGCACCACTCGCTGCCCTCGATGGACTCCTCGTCCCAGGCCTTTCGGTTATGCTCTGAAATATCAAATTCAGTCATATTTTTTTTATTTCCTCTCCCCAATGTGGTAGAGGAGTAAGGTGAGGGGTGTAGTCAATACGAAATAGCCCGGCGGGTTGAGCGATCACAAGGAGCTTAACAGCCTACCCAAGCCCCTCTAGCCCTGCGCTTAGGTCAGAGTAAATATCCACAATCGTATCAAACCCGCTTACTGAGAATATCTCAGCGACGCTATCGTGAAGTCCGCAGACCGCAAGCTTCCCGCCGCTCTCTTTCTGCTTTTTTGCTATTATCAGAATAGCCCTCAGCCCGGCGCTGCTTGCGTAAGAGATCTTTGAGAAATCGAGCAGAATAGATTTTTCTCCGCTGTCGATATTCTCCAGCACACTATCTCGAAAGGCCTTCTCTGTCTGAGCGTCAAGGTTGCCTTCAGGGGTAAACACCCGGGTCTCGCCAATTTTAGTTTGTTCGATGTTCATATAAGCTCCTCTTTACTTAGTAGGGATGAAGCACATACGCGTCGGCTTTTATTTCCCGCAGTCTCTTGAGCACTTGGGATACAGACTGTCCTATGAGGTCCAGTTTGCTTATCTGCTCTATCCGCGGGGCAAGCTTTTTAGCTTCGTATTTACCTACGATATGAGGGAACAGCTCGAATGTGTCAGCCAGGCTTACGAGTACTACATCGTGCGGGTTCGGAATGTCGTCCGAGTTAAGGAGCTCCGTCAGCCTCCTCCGTACTTCCTTTTCCTGCGTGTCGTCCACTGTAGGGTAGCGGCGCACGTCTATCACCCATAGAATCTTCTTTTCCTCGACCCTCAGTATCCCTCTTTTTACGAGACTGTCCAGTGCTTTATCTCTTATCTCGGCGCCGCTCTTGGCAATCTCCGAGACCCAGTAAAAAGTGTTCTTCCTCACCTCTGACTCAGATATATTTCTCAGGAATTTATCCAGAATTTCTTCGCCAGTCGGAGTAGGGTCAGCTATCGTCAGTTTTTCAAGGTCCGTATCGATTTTAGAGCGGAGCGCAAGGTCCATCAGCACGGCTCCCGCAAGAGCATACTTAAACTCTTCGTAATACATATTCTCGAATTTCCCGGTCTCGTCGTCCAGAAACAACAGCAATATCTCTTCAGCGAATGTAAGCAATAAATTACCCCCGGAATGTTATAAAAAATATAATATCATGGAATAAGTCCCGGTTCCATATCATATAAAGCATATCTGAATATGAGTCATTGCGTGGTCCCGAAGGGTGAAACCTTATACCCTCTTTTCGTAAAGGGGGGTAGGGGGGATTTATCGTCATTGCGAAGGAGCGAAGCGACTGCGGCAATCCCCAACACTAGAGCACCCATGCCGCATCATGTCATTCCTGAATGCCTTTATTGGGAATCCATTTCCTGCCTGCCGCGACGTAGCCTTGCGCGAAGTCGGGCGGCAATCCCAAACAAGCTGAGCACTAAATGAACCCATGCCAGGGCAATACTCATTGACCCACTTCCATATATAAGGTTATATAAATACCCATAATGAGACCTACATGGGCCGAGATAGATTTAGGCGCTCTCCAGCACAATTTCATGCTCGTTAAAGAGCTCGTGGGTGTGGGAGTATCCATACTTTCCGTAGTAAAGGCGGATGGTTACGGCCATGGTGCGGTGGAAGTAAGCAAGGCTCTCGTTGAGGCGGGCACCGACATGCTGGGGGTAGCCACGGTCGAAGAAGCGATGGAGCTCAGGGACTACGGCATAGACCTTCCCATTATGCTCCTTGGTGGAATGAGACCCGAGGAAGCGGAGCTCGCCGTCCAGAACAATATGGTGCCCTGTCTATTTTCAATAGACGTCGCCCGCGCTCTCGATAAAGCCGCTTCTTCCAGCGGTTGTAAGGCTATCTATCATCTAAAGATAGACACCGGCATGACGAGGCTCGGTGTAAGGCCTGAAGAGCTTACGGATTTCCTTGGGGGATTGTCGGAGCTCAAGAATATCCGGATGGACGGGGTGCTCACGCACCTGGCCTCGGCTTTTACAGAGTCCACGGACTACACAGAGGCCCAGCTAAGCGGTTTCTTGCAGCACTTGGGGACAGTGCGCGCTCACGGTCATGATCCCAGATACACACACTCCGCAAGCAGTATCTCGATAAAGAGGTTTCCTCACTCTCATATGGATCTTGTGCGTCCCGGAATAATCCTCTATACCGAGGGAGAAAGCGACAGCCTAGAGCTCAGACCCGTGATGAAGCTCAAGTCCCGGATCATACAGTTAAGACGCGTCCCGGCGGGCACCCCGGTAAGCTATGGAGGCACTTTTGTAACGGCGCGCCCATCTGTAATCGCCACGCTGCCCATAGGTTATGCCGACGGCTATCTTAGGAAGCTCTCGAACCGTGCGCTCGTGTCGCTGCACGGCAAGACCTCCCCCGTGACGGGCGCTGTCTGCATGGATCTGACTATGGTAGACGTAACCGATGTCCCCGCCGCCCGCGTCGGAGACGAGGTCACTCTATTCGGCGACTCTCTGGTATCAGTCGAGCAAGTGGCCGCATGGGCAGACACCATATCATACGAAATACTATCCATCACAGGTAAACGAGTTCAGAGGATATACTTGTGATATTACCTTGATAATCTCATGTAATTATTCAATAGATATTACGGCTATTTTAGTTAAAGTTAATGGAATGTTCATGTTAAGTGTCCTCAGGCCCACTCTCTTTTTTCTGCTCATCCTGTCGCAATACCCCATGGAAAACGCCCGTGCATTAGACACCATAAACCTGGGCCCTCTCTTCTACATGGAAAAGGACGAGCAGAAAGGGACGAAGAGAATAGACGCGCTCGGCCCCTTTGTTAGCTACAAGAGTGGGGAGCATGAAAAAGAGTACGGATTCCGCCCAGTATTCTATAGCTACAGAAACTACAATAAAGACATGACTTCTTTTGATTTCCTGTACCCTCTCTCCACGCACAGAACATTTGAAGGGGATACGAAGTTCCAGATGCTGGTTTATATATTTTTCTACAGGAGCGACGTCAGGCCTTCAGGGTTTGTGGAAAAGGATTTCACCTTTTTCCCCTTTATATTCTCAAGGCGAGCCGAAGACCCGGAGCGCAGCTACTTCGCTTTTTTCCCGTTCGGGGGAAGGGTTAAGAATAAATACGGCAAAGACGAAATAAACTTCTTCTTGTTCCCACTTTTTCTCCAGACCAAAAAAGAAGGGGTAACCAATAACAATTTCATCTGGCCTTTTATAGGAGCCTACTCGGGCGAAGGCGTGCGCGGCGGCCGACTCTGGCCCATATACGGTAAAAGGTACAAACCCGGAGCTTTTACAGAATCGTTCGCTCTCTGGCCGATTTTTCTAAACAGAGAGATCGAGTTTATGGGTTATCAGGCGAGAATGAAAGCTGTTATGCCCTTTTACTACGGGGTCGATTTCCCGGGCCGTAAGCAAAGGACTTATTTATGGCCCTTTTTCAATACCATAGAGAATACCGAGAGGGGTTTTAAACGCTGGGACATGCCCTGGTTTTTCGTCACCGTCACGAGGGGCAGCATCCACACCAACAGGCTCTGGCCCCTGTATTCCAAACGCAAAGAAGAAGACTACGAGACCGGGTTTGTGCTCTGGCCGCTATATCAATACAAGTTCGCAGACTACGACAGATACCGTCAGGAAAGACGCACATTCGCGCTGTTCCTTTATAAAGATATTAAAGATAAGCCCACCGAGGAGGGCGGAAAGAGCGGAAGGGCCATACACTTCTGGCCCCTGTTCAGCTTCAAAAGCAAGACGGACGGACCTGCTCACTTCCATCTTATTTCGCCGCTAGAGACGTTCCTGCCAGAAAATCCGCCCAGAGAGCGCAACTGGGCGCCTATATGGCGTATCTTTCTGTGGGAGCGTGACGAGGAGGGTAACGAATTTTCGTCTTTTCTATGGAATACCCTCAGGACCGAGCATACTAAAGAGAGCATAAAAATCGAGCTCAGGCCCATCATACCTTTAATATCCATAGAGAGCGGCGAGGAGCGCTCAAAATTCAGTCTTCTCGGCGGACTTTTGGGTTACAGCCGCATCAATTCTAAAAAAACATTCCGGTTTCTATATATTCCTGTTAATATTTCATCAAACAGCGGGTCTCGAAACAATGCGGGCTCGGCTGAGGCAATGATCCTGGGAGACGTCTGAACATGCAGAGCGTAATGCATTTCTTTAAGGTCACGGGCGGGCTGGTAGAGCTCCTGGTAGAGACCCTTTACTGGTGTAAGTCTGCTTTGTCCAACAGCGACAAGGTGCTGCAACAACTCCTCGTTATCGGCTACCAGACGCTCCCCGTAGGCGCTCTGATAGCT
>QIHJ01000001.1 GCA_003229065.1 Candidatus Dadabacteria bacterium | reverse complement strand
TACTGACAAATCCACTGACATTGGGAATAGTTGAAGGGCGGAAAGTGTTGTAACTACCTGTAATTATTTGGTAGCCCCTACGGGATTCGAACCCGTGTTTTAGCCTTGAGAGGGCTACGTCCTAGGCCAGGCTAGACGAAGGGGCCACAGTCAGTAAAGCAGGCTTACAATTTATCATAAGGGGAAAGAAAATCAACGATCTTCAAATTTCTTACATTTTACGCTGAGGTAAATTTGTTGTAAACAAAACCCCCCGAAAAACTAATTGTGAACGTATAATTAATCAGGTACAAATGTAACAGAGGGGACAATACCTGAATATGAAAACTCACTTATATATAGTTTTTGCTTTACTCACAGTATTTCTAATCTCCTGCGACAGTGGAGGGGATTCGGGGGATACTGGCGGCAGCGTCGTATTGGACGCCCCCGCGTCAGGTGGAAATCAGGGTGGCAATCCGGCTCCGGGAGACTCGGCGCCTCCGGGTTCTCTTAACGACTTTCAGGCCTTTATGTTAGGTGTTATTAATCAGGTGCGCGCCCAGTCCAGAAACTGCGGCAATGATTTTTTTCCCGCTGCGCCCCAGATTACCTGGGACGAAAGGATTGAAACCGCGGCCCAGATGCACGCAGAGGATATGGCCGCAAGCCAAAACGTAAGCCATACTGGTTCAGACGGCTCGAACCCGGGCGACAGGCTCCTTATGGAGGGCTACGACTGGTTTACATGGGGGGAGAATATTCTCTTCGGAATTCAGAACGGGGACGATGCCGTAGATGCCCTGCTTGACTCAGCCTCACACTGCGCGAGTATTATGAATCCCGGCTTCCAGGAAGTAGGGGCAGGCTCTGCCCCGGGCAGCATTCAGGGCTTTTCGTCCACTTTCTGGACGATATTATTCGCGACCGAGAGTAACTGAGTAGGGTTTACAATCCTCAGTATTCAACCCTCTTTTTTAAGCTCCTTCTTAAACCGCTTAAAATTACCTATATAGTGCTCGGCTGAAAACTTCAGATATTCAATCTCTTCCTGAGTCACTTCCCTTACTACCTTCCCGGGGGAGCCCAGCACCATCGAGTTATCGGGGATATCCTTCTTATGGGTGATGAGACAGTTAGCCCCGATAATACAATTTTTCCCAATTTTGGCGCTATTTAGTATCACGGAATTTATCCCGATAAGTGAGTTGTCTCCTATATCGCAGCCGTGGAGCATCGCCTGGTGGCCTACTGTAACCCCTCGGCCTATGCGAAACGGAACGTCTTCGTCGGTATGTATCACTACGCCGTCCTGGATATTGCTTCCCTCCTCGATTACAAGAGGCTCGTTATCGCCCCTGAGCACCGCGTTAAACCATATGCTTACGTTGTTGTGGATTACGACTGAGCCTATAACCGCTGCGTTTTCAGCTATAAAATAGTCCTCGCCCTTTATCTCAAGCTTCCGCTCACCGAGTGAATAGATCAATGTTTTTCTCCTATTGGCAGGGTACTTCTATTCTACCTAAATTAATCCTATATATGCTCCAGCAGCCAGTGTAATTAAATTACAAAGTGCCAGCCCTTTATACCGCCTGCTAAAACCGATTTAAAGGTGGGGCTTGTTTTCAGATAATCATACGCATCCACTGCCTCGTCTTCGTTCTTAAAAAGAGCATATACCGAAGACCCGCTGCCCGTCATCATCACCGACTCCGCACCCATCGAGGATAATATTTTCTTGTACGAGCTTATCTCAGGGTATAGCTCGATTGCCGCCTCCTCAAGATCGTTTCTCAGAGGGGGTTTTGCATTATCTTTGAACATAGATACCGTTGCACGGATATCCGACTCGTAAGTATTTAAGCTATTGTGTTCCCGCGCGGAATGCAGTTCGTCCCATTTGTTATAAATCTCTTGTGTTGATATATGCAGTTTCGGACAGAGCACTAAGTAATAAAATAAGGGGAAATCTCTAAGCAGCGTAATTTTCTCTCCTATCCCCTCTGCTATGGCTGACTGAGAGCGTATAAAGAAAGAGACATCGGCCCCTATTTTCCCTCCAATCATTAACAATTTTTCCTCTGTAAGAGCGCCTGTAAGTTTGTTTAAGCCCACGAGCACAGCAGCTGCGTTCCCGCTTCCACCGCCAAGCCCCGAGCCCGGGGGTATCCTCTTCCTTATATGTATTTTAACGCTCCGTGAAAGCCCGCTCTCTCCGAGATACATATCCGCCGCTTTCCATGCAAGGTTATCTCCCCCTTCGGGGATTTCTATACCGCTTGATTCAAGTGATATCCCTTCCCCGTCTCCTATTTCTATACTGACCTCGTCAAAAAAGTCTATAGGCTGGATTATCGAGCACAGCTCGTGATAACCGTCCGGCCTTACACCTAATATGTCGAGAGTAAGGTTTATCTTTGCCGGTGAGAGTAAAGTTATGGTGCTCATTTTAGGTCTTCCGAGCTAGAATTTAATCCAAAATCTTCTATTTTGAAAGAGTCTCTGTATATAGAGCCTTACGTCTAAAAAATAAATTTCCGCAAAGGCTATTATTTTTTAAGGGAAAACCCAATTTTATCTAAAATAACATGCAACAAAGCCATAATGAAAAATCCAGTGATTTAGAGGGGATATGATATGCTTAACGACAGCCTGTTAAATGAGCCGATTTAGCTCAAAATATTTCTTGACATTTAAAGTGCTATACTTTAGTTTTATAAGTAAAATTAAATAGCAGACTTAAAATTCATCCTCCATCCTCCTTTAAGAGAACGGGAGTGCTTCTTGCAAAAGAAGTACTCCCGTTTTTCGCTATATATACTTATATTCATATGGCATACTGTTATTTGAATGCCTGGCATTTTATAGAGTAGAGTATTTAACTACCCGTTGACTGCGGATTAAAAGAACCCGGTTTATTTACGATATGAATCTGCTGCGAAAAACACCACACCTTGCTCTAATACTTATTTTACTCCTCACATCGGGCTGTGTGCTTGTGAGGATGCTTAAGGTTAAGAACCAGCTTAACGATTTCGATAAGAATTTCGATCTCCACGACAAGCGGGGGCTTACGCTTGTGTTTAAAAACCCCGTGCTCGGCTCAGACGATATGGTCTGGCTGATGAAGGGAGAGCCTTCAGGCCGGGGGAAAATAGAGAAGGGTGAGCTCTGGACATATGTATTCGAGAAACAGTACGTGGCTTCAAAGGACGAGGAGGGGGATTACGACATTCCCGTAGTAATGGTGATGGAATACGGCAAGCTCGCGGAGATGAGCTTCCCGGAGCGGTTTCTCAAGAACCTTTCTATCTCGCTTCTCAGGAAAATGTTTATCTCCATGGGGAATGCCGATGTGAGTAAGCTCAGAAAAAGCGCAAGCTCCAAATTTCAGGGTAAGGACGCAAGCGAGATACCTACGGCAGAGAACGTAGTCGAGACTCTTGGGAAGCCTTATTCTATAGAGAATTTTGGTGAAGAGTCGAAGTACTCGTATATCTATTATCTTAAGAAGCCCGAAGGAGACACGGGAAAAAAGAATTTTAAATTTGATATGGAATTTACTGTTAATAATAAAGATCAATCTTTACTTCAGGCAAAGGGTACTATCAGGGGGATCAAGATAGCCCTTGATTTTGAAACCGTTCAAAATGAGGGCGGACCAGAGCCCCAGCCCTAACTTTTCTTCAGCCTCAGTCCTCCCGGAACTAAAAACCGCTCCAGTAGATCAAACATTCCCTGCACTAAAAGAGCAAGTACTGCTGCGGGTATTGCTCCTTCGAGTATTAGCCCGACATTGTCCAATCTGATTCCTGTAAGTATTGGCTGACCGTAGCCGCCCGCGCCTATCAGGGCTCCCAGTGTCGCCGTTCCCACATTTATTACGGCAGAAGTTTTTATTCCCGATAAAATGGAGCGTGCGGCAAGCGGCATCTCTATCAGCCTGAGCCTGGCAACAGAGGAAAGTCCGAGCGCTTCAGCGGATTCTCTTAAACCTGCCGGGATGTCGTGGAGCCCCGAGTACGTATTCCTCACTATCGGGAGCAGGCTATAGAGGAAGAGCGCTACGATCGCGGGTACTGTTCCGATTCCGAAAAAAGGGATCATAAAAACTAAAAGGGCAAGGGACGGGAGAGTCTGTATGATTCCTACTATGCCTAAAACCAATTGACCGGCTTTTTTTACCTTATACGCAATTATGCCAAGCGGTATGGATATGATTATTGCCGCCGCAAGCGATACGCTTACCAAAAAAAGGTGTTGCAGGGTGTTTCTCCTGAGACGGCTCAGGAACGTCTCGCTTTTAGCTTCGGTCTCTATCGACATTTTGTTCTTAAGAAACCCCTGAGCCGCATGGCTCTCGGGCACTCCGTCAAGCTTCACCGATGCGTTTAACCCTATTATTGAATCCTCCGCTAGTCTGCCTTCGAGGATCAGTATCGCTCTGAGCGCGTCCGGATGTGTCTCTTCAAGCTCTTCACGATAGAGAATCACGGCGTTATATTGAGAGAAGTGCGAGAGGTCGTCTTCCAATACCTCTAAGTTGTAATAATGTATCTCGGCGTCTGTAGAATATATATCTATTAAATCTATACTCCCGCCCTCAAGTCCTCTGTATGCGAGATCATGGTCGAGACCCGTGACGCTTTTTTGGGGCAGATTGTAGAAGGTCCGGAGGCTCGGCCATCCGTCCCCTCTGTTAAGAAACTCATTCGTAAACCCGAACCTGAGGCCGGGATGGTTCCTTAGATCGGATATTGTCTTAATCCCGAGCCGCTCTGCAAGCTCCTTTTTCATCCCGAGTGCGTATGTATTGTTGAACCCTAAGGGGGCGCTTATTTTTATGCCCTGCTTAGCGAGCTCTTTGGTTAAACCCTCTTGGTTTTGTATGTTTTTATGTGACAGTATCTCTTGTACGATTGTTCCCGTGTATTCGGGATAGATATCGATATCCCCGCTCAAAAGAGCGTTCCAAAGAACCCTCGTGCCGCCCAGC
>QIHJ01000201.1 GCA_003229065.1 Candidatus Dadabacteria bacterium | reverse complement strand
AAAGAAAGTTGTATTTAAACCAAGCCTGAGCCGTTCTGGGAATATGGCCGCTATGTCACAGATTGCTTCAAGCTCTAAGACTGGATTAATTGCAGGAGAAAAGGGTGCGTGCGAGGCATCCGGAGCTACTTTGAGGAAGTTCGAGGTACTCGACATACTACACTGGCTCTCAGCAGGTACGGCGAGCTTTGCAAGAGGCCTGAACGATGCGCCAAAGATCGCCGCCCTTGCGCTCGGAGCAGGCGCCCTGGGTACGGGGCTGCCTGTCTCTTACGCGTTTCTCATCGTAGCCCTTGCGATGGGTGCGGGGAGCATTATAGCAGGTTTAAAAGTAACCCAGACACTGTCTGAGAAAGTTACGCCCATGAACGCTCAGGAAGGCTTCTCCGCCAACCTCACGACTTCTGTGCTCGTCATGTTCGCATCCCGTCTAGGAATGCCTGTCTCGACGACTCATGTATCGAGCGGTGCTATAATTGGCATAGGGATAAAGCACGGCGCTAAAACCGTAAAATGGAAGATGGTCCTGGAAATGGTATTCGGGTGGATAATAACACTCCCCGTAACAGCATTGCTCGGTTATTTAATATACCGTTTTCTCAATTGAAAAAAATATGCCTATTATCGGCGAAAATCACGGTTAATATTATTAGACGGAGGAGATATGAAGAACAGTGTATCGATAATCGCAATTTTATTAAATTTAGCTTTTTTAATTTGTGCCCTGGGATTAGTCAGCCCTGATACTTACGCCGCAAGCGAGCTGCCTGAGGCCAAAGAATTCACACTAAGCACTCTTGACGGCGAAAAAGAAGTGTCGCTTAAAGACTATAAGGGCAAAGCCGTAGTTATAAATTTCTGGGCTACATGGTGCTCGCCCTGCAGAGAGGAAATGCCCCTTCTTCAGAAAGAATGGGAGAAGTATCAAAAGAAAGGTATCGAATTCATAGGCATTGACGTGATGGACGACAAGAACCTTGCAGCCGCACTGGTAAAGGAAATGGGCATAACTTATATAAACCTGCACGACAAAAGCGGCGAGACCTCTAATAAATACGGAGTAATAGCTCTACCCGCAACATTCTTCATCAATAAAGAAGGCCGGGTCGCAATAAAAAATTACGGCCCCTTTCTAGGGGAAGAAGGCAAAAAGAAGTTCAGGCTCTATATAAAGGAGATTAGTGAATGAACCCTGCCGATCTCCAGGTTAGCTGGGTACTCGCGTTCCTCGCAGGTGTTGTCTCTTTTCTCTCACCGTGCGTCCTTCCCCTGATACCGGGTTACGTCTCACTTGTATCAAAGATGTCATTTGAAGAGCTTACCGACGGCAAGGCTCAGGGTAAGGTAAATAAAATTTTCATACCGAGCTTACTATTCGTAATGGGGTTTGCTTTTGTATTCGTTACCCTGGGGGCTTCGGCTTCATTCATAGGAACCTTTATACAGGAGAATAAAGTACTCCTTCTAAAGATATCAGGTGTTATGATCATTTTATTCGGTCTATTCACTATGGATATAATAAAAATTCCTCAGCTCTACAGGGAGAGGCGGCTGAATTTACCTCATGGAAACATGGGACTTGTAGGGATATTCTTTCTCGGTATTGCGTTTGGGTTCGGATGGACTCCGTGTGTGGGACCTATACTCGCCTCTATCCTGCTCTATGCGAGCACGGCAGACGGGGCAGGTAAAGGGGCGCTTCTTCTTTTAGTATATTCGCTCGGGCTCGGGCTTCCGTTTCTTTTAACAGGGCTTGCACTTTCTAAGGCGCTTAGCGCATTCGGATGGATAAAACAACACTATGCACTCTACAAGATAATAGTAGGCGGCACATTGATCATTGTTGGGATTCTTATGATCTCAAACAACCTCTTTTATCTGAATATCTACGGCCAAAAAGCTCTTGACTGGGTAGGAATAGATTTCTGGAAGACATTCTGACTAAGTGCATAAGTATTTCCCCTGGCATAAATATTCTCCCTGAGCGGCTAGTTATACAAAATCCAAAGCTGATATCATAAAACATAGCTCACGCATATGCCCAAAATATCAATCACCGAAAATGATGTTCATATATGGAAGCTCTGCCTTTCTGAAGCAAGTTATGATCCTGAAGAATTTTATAGAAATTCTTTCTCACAAGATGAAAAAGAAAGGGCCGTCAAGCTCCGCTTTAAGACAGACCGTAATAATTTCCTTATGGCGCGCGGTTATTTGAGAAACTTGCTGAGCAGCTATCTGGATAAGGAGCCTCAAGAGATAGAGCTTCATTACGGAAGATACGGGAAACCCTATCTGAGTACAGAGTCCAACCCGGACAATATTAATTTTAATCTTACTCACTCCCGCGGGACTTCGTTTTACGCTCTGACTAGAGGCCGGGAAATAGGAATAGATATAGAATATATAAGACCTGTTAGTAGAGCCAATAAGATAATCGACCGATTTTTTTCTGATGAAGAGAGAGCATTTTATGAACAGCAGCCCACAGGAAAAAAGTTAGAAACATTCTTTATGCTCTGGTGCAGAAGAGAAGCTTATACAAAAGCGATGGGTACTGGTTTTAACCTGCCCGAGAGTAAGATCGATATATCTTTTGTAACAGGGGAAAAGAAAAGTAATAAAGATAAGAAAGATAACAGCAGCCCGACTTTGAGTATCTATGAAATAACGGTCGACCCCGGATTCGCGGCCTCTCTTGCTGTCTCCGGAATGAATCCTCAGATTTCATACCGTGATATAGAATGAACCGGCAACTTCGTTATTAACCCTTTTCTTCACACACCGGCAGCTTTCCGTTATACTATTTGGTTTTAATAAACCCCTAGGCATTTAAAAATGTTTTTCGGAGCTTTGGCTCATTGACTAGTCATTATATGATTTTATACTAGTTGCCAAACAGCATCGCAAAGTTCCGAGATTTTAAATTGACAAGAAGCTCAATATAGAAAGAAGGTAAGTTGTGCAAGCAAGGTAGTAAGTTGTGAGATAATATATGATTTGGAGGTCACCTCAGCGTGCCATTATATGAATACAAGTGTAAGGACTGTGAAGAACAGTTCGAGACGCTAGTCCTCAACCCCGATGATACCGTTACATGCAAGACGTGTGACGGATCAAACCTTGAGAAGCAATTCTCCCCATTCGGAATCAAGTCTGAAGACTCCCCGGATTCTTTTGACTCTCCCGGTGCCGGTTGCGGATGTACCCCGGTTAGCTGTGGATGCAGTGTGGGAAACTAGACATACAGGTTCTGAATGAACATCACGAATCCAATTAGGTATAGAGAAAAAACGGAGGATTGTAATTGAATGTCGAAATCGGCTGATAAAGAGAAAGATATGAAAAAGGCCGCCCTTGAATACCATAGTATGGGTAGAAAGGGAAAAATTGAGGTGGTGCCGACTAAGCCCTGTCTTACTCAGTGGGACCTTTCTCTCGCTTACTCTCCGGGTGTGGCGGAACCCTGCAACGAGATTGAGGCAAATCCAGACCTTGTATACGAATATACAAATAAGGGTAACCTGGTAGGCGTGATTTCAAACGGCACAGCTGTATTGGGACTGGGGAATATAGGGGCTCTTGCCGCTAAGCCGGTTATGGAAGGAAAGAGCGTGCTGTTTAAGAGGTTTGCAGGTATAGACGCGTTTGACATCGAGATCAACACGGAGGACCCCGATGAGGTAATCAAGACTGTAAAATACCTGGAGCCCACTTTCGGAGGAATTAATCTCGAGGATATTAAGGCCCCTGAGTGTTTTTACATAGAAGAAGAGCTTAAGAAACAAACGGATATACCGGTATTTCACGACGACCAGCACGGGACTGCGATAATTTCAGGAGCAGGCCTGCTAAATGCATGCGAGCTTGTGGGAAAAGATATAAGCGAGCTCATGATGACGTTTAACGGAGCCGGAGCTTCAGCGATTGCGTGTGCAGAGTTTTTTATCAGTCTCGGAGCTAAAAGAGAAAACATAATAATGTGCGACAGCCGCGGGGTGATTTATAAAGGCAGGAAGGAAAACATGAACCCGCGAAAACAAAGGTTTGCTGTCAAGACAAAATCAAGGACCCTCAAAGATGCTATTAAGGGCGCAGATGCATTCGTAGGACTATCAAACGGCGGAGCCGTAACGAAGGGCATGGTAAAGAGTATGGCCAAAAAGCCCATAATATTCGCTATGGCTAACCCCGATCCCGAAATCTCTTACCCTGACGCCGTGTCGGCTAGAAAAGACGTAATAATGGCAACCGGCCGTTCAGACTATCCGAACCAGGTAAACAACGTGCTCGGGTTTCCGTTTATTTTCAGAGGGGCGCTCGACGTCAGAGCTAAAGCGATTAATGAGGCAATGAAAGTCGCCGCTGCATACTCGCTCGCAGACCTTGCCAAGGAAGGTGCCGACGAGGAAGTGGCCAGAGCATATGGCAAAACCAGCTTTGAGTTCGGCCCTGAATACATAGTGCCCAAGCCATTTGACCCGAGAGTGCTCGTATATGAATCGGTAGCCGTAGCAGAAGCAGCAATGCAGACGGGAGTTTCCAGAATACATATCGACATCGATGACTACAGGGCCAAGCTCGAGAGAAAGGTAGATGAGAAGCTCAAAAGATGGGGCTGAGACTGAAGAGTCTTTCTTTTGTTTAGCAAGCTCAATCGGGTTCTTTATCCGCCGTGTTTAGGCAGAATTAACCGTACACGTAGACCCCGACGAGCATCCGGATTACTCATAGTCAACCGAAAAATCACGGACCCTAAATAGTAAAAAAATATTGATATGAGCCCAAGGATGTTGGATACCTTTGGTAGGTACGCCGAAATACAGCAATATCTGCAACCTTTGAGTTGGAATAGGGGTTTATATAGTTAAAACAGTATTGCGGGGGAGCGAGAAATGAAGAATCTAATAATTTCCGCATTAGTTTTAACAGCTTTTGTTATTTCTTTTCCGATGGCGAGTCAAGCCAAAAAGTACGGCGGGCACGGTTATAAAGGCG
>QIHJ01000012.1 GCA_003229065.1 Candidatus Dadabacteria bacterium | reverse complement strand
GATAATGCAAGGAAGTTTTTCTGGGAAGCCGGTAAGGAGCTTACGGAAAGAGACTTAGACCAAGATAGCCGAATTCTTTATACGGTAACGGTGCCTGACCTGATTGAAGGAGACGAAGTAGAGGATCCTCCATTCGACGGGAGTAATTTCGATACCAGTAACGGTGTAATTCGATATATAGGACCTCTTGTTCCCCTTAACGATTCAGACGAGCCTCTGGGCCCCGGGCGTTTCGGTATAAGTGAGGATGACGTGACGGACCCGATACCTGAATATTGCGTACCTGATGGAATGGCTCCCACGTTATGTGAGGGTACTACAGGTAATGTAGATTGCTCTGACGTGACGGTCGAAGATTGTATAACTTGTGTAAAAGAGTGTATTAGGGATGAGATTGTATATTTCTTAGAAGGCAATACTGGTATACCGACTGTTACCGACCCGATGGGTACGCCTACAATAGGTAGCTGTAGTACTGGTGAAGAAGGTACGATAGGATGTAATTGTCCCGACCCTGAGGACGATGATGAAGACGGAGGCTTTGGGGAACTGGCTTTTTGCTCAGTGAGAATGGGAGATATCTTC
Source organism: Candidatus Dadabacteria bacterium (assembly GCA_003229065.1). Classification (GTDB taxonomy): domain Bacteria; phylum Desulfobacterota_D; class UBA1144; order Nemesobacterales; family UBA2774; genus UBA2774. The sequence goes on along the minus strand of QIHJ01000012.1, from coordinate 4,415 downwards.
CATTCAAGCCCTGTTATCGTAGGATCACCTTCACCGCTTTTCTTCGATGAGGGCTTCCAGCAGTTTGCAATCGGGTTCCGCGAGAGGTCGGCAGTAGTATACGTCGGTGCAAACGACGGTTTCCTGCACGCGTTCCACGCAGGTGAATTCATCGATACATTCGATACCAACCTGCCAGACGGTAAGGAAGAAAACCCCTTTACGCTCGAAGATGAAATCTTTCCATTTTTCGATGCGGGTACAGGGTTTGAGCTTTTCGGGATAGCAATGCCTACATACCTCCCGGACTCGCTCACAAACCCAACTTCAGAGGCCGATTCTCCGGCTGAGATAGTATTCGGAACTCCTCCTCCACCAGATTTCAGGACGGGTGATTTTAAGAACTTTGTTGTTGACAATTCCGATCAGAGATCTTTTTCGGACGGCTCTCCTGTAATAGCTGACGTATTTATAGACGGTTTTGAAAACGGATTGCCGGAGGATTCAGAGCTATGCCCCGGCACTATAAACACAGCTGACGGAAAGATAGATCGTTGCGGAAGGGAATGGCATACGGTTCTGGTATCGGGTTCCAGGAACGGTGGCGGGGCCTATATGGCAATTGATATTACAAATCCGGCCTGCGGTAATAAGGACGGCCATGGTACAGATAGCGGCGAATGTGACAATGGCACGTCAGCAAACGACATGCACATAACAGGAAGCGGTGCTGTCGAATACCCTGAGCATTTGTGGACATTATTTGACCCTGATTTTGGTAATACCTGGTCGACGCCTACAATCGGCAGGATAAGACTGACCTTCACAGTCGATAGCAATACAGAGACAGTTGACAGGTGGGTCATGTTCGTAGGAGGAGGAGCCGATCCGCTCGATATAGACCCTACAGACGGAGTTACCTACGGCAAAGCTTTTGCAGTTGTAGACCTGGCGACGGGTAAAGAAATTTTTAAATTCCATCCCGACAATCCTATACCGAACGGTTTGGACGCCCCGGATAATATTGAGGAGATGGTCTGCGACGTTACGTCGAGAGTCGGGGCTTTTGATATAAATGCAGACGGATATATAGACATAGTTTACTTCGGAGACACGTGCGGAAGATTGTGGAGGTTCGATGTCTCAAAACCGATAGCCGTGTTCGGAAGCATATCAGATAGCGACCCAGAAGGCGATGCAGTTATCATCGCTGATGAGTGGTCTGGTGAAATAATATTCTGTGCTAACACGGACGCTGAGTGTTTTAACCAAGGTAACAACACCGTGCCTCAGAATAATCTGGAACCCATATTCTTTGCGCCGACTGTAGCGCTGGATGACCTGGGCAGGAGGCACGTGATATTCCTAACAGGGGATAGAAGAGACCCGAGTGATATTACAAAAGCAGGGAAGCTCTATAATATTATAGATAATTATATTCCTGACTTTCTGGCGGGAGGTACTGCCGTCGGGAGCAATCTCACTAAAAGCGCTTCTGATTTAATAGATGGTAATCAGCTCATAGAGCTTGATCCGCAGTCCGGGGTCGAGGGGCAGTTTATTGCGGTATCGGGGGAGAGTTTTAATGCCGACAAGGGTGAATTTGTCGTAGTATTTCCGAATAACGGCATTGATCCTGGAGTGAATGAAGGAGAAAAGGGCTTCGGCGCTCCGGTAGTTATCAACAGAGTGCTGATTTTTACAACATTCGCTCCCGATACGGATACGGCAAGCGCTTGTACTTCGGGCTCGGGAATAGGGAATGTATTTGCAATTGATTTCATCACGGGAGAGCCTGCGTTAATTCGTATTCCGGGAGCAAATAATAGCGGAATTCTTAAAGGAACGGAAGCTCAGAAACAGCTCGCAGCAGGCGTTGCGGTGGCTGAGGGTATGCCGACACCCGCGCAGCTTACATTCGGAGCGCGGGGCTCTGTGCTGATGTCTGTAGCTTTCACAGGAGGGCCAATTGCAGGAGGCTCACAGTTCCTGGTTTGGGAGCTTCCTCCGTTCCCGACAAAAACGCAGACTTTATTCTGGGAAGAGCTTCTATAGAGGGGTCAGATAAGTTGAATAATTTTAAACAAAACCGGGGTTTTTCAATGGTAGAGATACTAATTGTCACTTCTGTTATAGCCATATTACTGGCAGCGAGCTCTTCTTATTTTTCAAGTAATGTAGCGCTCCGCCGCTCAGTGGATAATATAACGGCCAATGTGGCTACTACGCTCCAGCTAATTAAGCTCCGAGCCGGAAGGAGCGGTGTGGAGTTCAGAGCCGTATTTGCAAATTGTACGACATTGGACGAGTCCGATCCCGACTGTATAAAATGCAATACTTACTCTGATTATACGGCAGGGGACGAAGAGATAAACATAATGGTGCAGCGGGGCGACAGTAACCGGAACTCGGCTAACTGGTGTATACAGTCTGAGCAGATAAAGGAGTTTCAATCGGATATAGATTTTGTTACGAGCGGTAATATGAGTGAAGACCCCCTTGCGGTTTCATTCCTGCCGACGGGGCTAAGGAGTGACTTTAGAGATGATCCTGCTGACGAGACGATATCGATAGAGCCTTTGGAAGGCGCACAGGTAGATAAGTGCGGGATCGTGGAAGTTGCCGCCGTAGGGGGCATACGCGTCGTGCACGGGAGATGGGACGGCACGACCTGTAACGCCATACTCGACCCGGCACCTACTCCGGGGCCTTCTTGATGATATTACTTGTCGGAAAGCAGGGTATAGGTACGAATTAGAAACGGGAGAAGAAGCTATGAAATTATTTGCCATAACCTCAATAACTATCTTACTTTCGGTTTTATTGCTTTCAGATGCATCTTACTCTGAGACGAGCATTGAGTATCTCTATGTAGGGCTTCCTTCAGCTCCCCTGGATGATGAGCGTGATGAAGAGGATGAGGATTTTGAGGAAGATTCAGGTCCCGAGCAAGGTGATTCAAGGGGCAGCGGTAAGAGCGACGAGGCTCCGCGGAGTGATGGAAACGAGCGCTACGAGGACTGGTATGAGGCTGAGCAAGCATATGAGTAAGATAAAGTTCGGGAAGGTTCTAACTGTAGGTAGCATAAAAATTCATCGGATACTCAGTCTGTTCCTGTTCTTTATTTCTCAACTATATAGTAATAGTTTATTGGGTCGTGCGGGAGCTCCTTAATTTCAACTTTTGTAAAACCAGCCTCCTTGAGCATTTCTGATGCAAGCTCCTTGCCCCACATGGCGCCAAGCCCTTTTCCGTCCTGAGCGAGTGATACGGTCATACAGTGCATGCACGACGTCGTGTATAGTAGAGTCGCTACAGGGTGGTCCATATTGTTGTGAACGTGGCTTGAACCCGCAATGTCCTGCATGAAGTAGACGCCGTCGTCTTTTAAAGCTCTTTCTATATTTGACAGCACGCGCCCGGGGTCGGCCTGGTCGTGTACCGCGTCAAAGGTCATGATCAGATCAAACCTCTTTTCATCACTAAACCCGGCCACATTTTTCACTTCAAGATTAAGGTTTTTAAGCCCAAGCTCTTTTGCCCTCTCTGTACCCCGCTCTATGGCCTCGGGTGACAAGTCATAGCCTGTGAAACGGCTGTTCGGATACTCCTTTGCCATCTCTACCATGGCGTATCCGCTCCCGCACCCTACGTCCAGCACCTCTATTCCCGCCTCGAGCTTCTCCTTGAGCCCGGGGACCAATGGAAGAAGATCGTCTATGAGCGGCACAATTACGGTTTGATGGCTTTCCTCGGACATCACTTCGTGGAAACGCTCATAGGCCTCATAGGGCACACCGCCGCCGTTGCGGAAGCAATCGACTATCTTGCTTTCCACACTGCCAAGGAGAGATATCCACTGACTTGTAACTGCTATATTATTGGGAGCGGCGGCTCTGGTTAGACAGACAGAGTATTCTTCAGGAAGAGAGTAGGTGTTATTTTCGTGATCGTGCTCTATTATCTCACCCGTGGTCATAGCCCCTAGCCATTCCCTTACGTAGCGCTCGTTAAGTCCCGCGGCTTCGGCAATCTCAAGACTCGTTGATGGAGTAAGACCGCTCAGGGTATCGAATAACCCTGTACGGTGACCGACCGAAATCATTAAGCAGAGCGCACCGTTGTTTAATACGGTCATCAAATTTTCGGCGAATTGTTCTGAGCGGTCTTCATTAAATATATTGTTGTTAACACCAGACATTAATAAATCCTCCTATTTCTGACTTTACAGTATATATTCAATGTGATTATAAAATAGTAAAACCGGTATGTCATCTGTTAGTTAGAAAAAGGAGATATTCCCTTAGTTATTGAAAGTTAGCATTGCGTTTGCCCGGGAATCTCAGTTAGAATTCGTGCATTAGGTTGATGTTAGATTTGTTCAAATGGAGGAAGGAATGAGCAAGAGAACAAGCGTCGTAGTATTGGACGACGG
>QIHJ01000245.1 GCA_003229065.1 Candidatus Dadabacteria bacterium | reverse complement strand
GCGTCGGAGGTTTAGCGAAGACGGGCTCGCCTCTGTCCTCTAATTTTATACCGGCCCCCCGATCGCACTTCGTGCTCCGGTCTGTCCCCATGTTTTCTAAAAATGCCCTAATGTCGGGTGGTGTAATATTTCTGAACGAGCACCCAGAGGAGATATTCTACGTTCAGGATTATGCTAATAGGAGGGGCGAATTAACCGCTCAGTACGGAGAGGCGCTTATAGATGAGGAAATATGGTACAACCGCCTCTATGAAGGCGTGCCTGAGCGTATGGGCTTTGCTGTATCGATCGGGAATCTGAAGCTCAGGACTAAGTGGAGTACTGAGAGCTCGGAAATACTGCTTGAGTTAAAGAGCGAAGATTACAATATGACTCTAGTATTGTCTTATCACTCCCGTTAACAGGCATTATTATATCCGGTACAATCTATGAACCTTAGAGGAGGATAAAGGAGCATAATGAAACGGCTACTATTTATAATTCTGGGGGCGTTGCCTCTCGTCATAGCTTCGTCTTGCGGACGTGACGAGCTTAAGCCCGTTTTTAACAAGATGAAAGAGGCCGGATGCAGGGCAGATGTGGAAGGGTTTTTCTCACATGTGAATATGACGGCCATAAGGAATAATTTCGAAAAGGATACTGTCGAAAAGATTATGGGAGGAGCCTACGAGGACAAACTCTCTGAGCGCGCTCAGGAACTAAGCGGTGAGGAGTGGGAAAAAATGGCCTCACGTTTTGTACTGGCAGTCATGAATCAATATAAAGACGAGGTGCTCAAAGGTAAGACGAGCAAGATATGCAGGATGCAGATCGTAACCGCGGACAACAATACCCTGACCGTGAAAATGCCGGGTGAGCCCGATATTATATGGATCTTCGGTAAATTCGGGGAGCAGTTAAAACTGGTCGCGGTTTATTGATGGAATTAGAATTGAAATGCCGAATTTATTTTAGCGAATTATTTGCTCATTTACGATGAGGGCATTATATTATGCTTAGAGGGTCGAACTTTAATTTTAACAACGATTACTAAAGCAATCTTAACGGAGGAGAGGAATTGGACAGAGAGACTTTCGGGCCGCTGACCGATCTATTCGGAAGCGATACACAGGGTCGGTTAATATTTGATCTCGTTAGAACGATAGTGGCCAATAGAATAAAGCTGAAGGCGCTTGAGGGAGTGCTCATAGAAAAAGGCATTATAACCCCTGAAGAGCTGAAGGGGATATATGAGAATGTTTTGTCCGTTAGCTCAGACGACATTATAAACGAAGTACTGCAGGAGTTCGGCGGCGGCAGTACGGATTATTGAGCCCTGACGAAGCTTATATCAAACTCAAAAGCGTTACCCGACGGTCAGGACCGAATGTGTGCGGTTTGCAGTACTTAAGCATCACGGCTATTCTATAAATAATGTTCTTTAAACTCTTGAGTTACGCTCGCAATTAATGCTAATACATGTATTTTATAATACAATGGATTCAAAGTACTAAGGACTCAGGCATGAAGAGATATATCATTATTCTATTGTTCCCTGTGGTATCGATACTTGCTCTTGGATGCTCCATTGATGAAGAATTAAAAGGCGGGAGCGACAGATTTGATTTCAGGCAGACGAACTGGGGGGCAACTCATGAGAGGGTAAAGGAATCAGAGAGCAGCGCTCCAACTGATGAAAAACCCTACATAATCACTTATGTAGGTGAGTTTGAGGGCATGCCTGCGATAGTCGGGTATCTGTTCCAGGATGAAAAGCTCACTCGTGCGGGTTATGTAATGACCAAAAGCTACCAGGAACCTGAAATGTATGTACGGGACTTCAATAAACTAAGAGATTTTTATACTATGACCTACGGCAGGCCCTCTTACGATATGGTGAATTGGAATGAGGGCGCACAGTCTAACATCAATACCGATGCTTATGCTCAAGCGGCATGCGACGGGGACGTACAGTACTTGGCAGGTTGGGGTACGCAGGGGTCGATGGTTAGATTGAAGCTCCATGGTAGAGACGGGGAATGCGAGCTTGGCGTGATGTACGAGAGTAAACACTTTTACGTCGGTCCGGAAATGAAGAAAAAGGAATGGGATAAGTACAGATCGAATATGAAACGAGGCGGCGCCCAAGAACAATAGATAAGAACAATAGAGAAGGGACTTCTGCCGGATAATGCAGCCCAAACTCGAGAAGAATACACAATGATTAACTATAAAGTAGATAATTTGACCCTGATGGAAGATGAGAAATCTTTTCTCGTCGATATTACGATTGAGCTTGAGGATTACGAGCTCTCAAGTGAAAACGTTTATATTTCTATCACTTTTCCTCTTGCAAATGATTCAAACGATGTTGAGGATATTAAGGAAAAGGCGGTCATACACGCAAAGAGCATAATAAAACGAGTGCTTCTGGAAGACGCTCAGCAGGAGCTTTTCTAAAGGAGGTTCGGGGCCGGCCCCCCTGGTCGCAAGCTCAGATTCACGAAGCGTATGTCAAGCCGAATACCTCGTTTATTTTCTCCAGAATAGGGGAGAGAAAAAGACGAGTACCGTGTAAATCTCGAGCCTGCCAAGAAGCATCAGGAAACATAGCCAGAGCTTCGAGAAGCCGCTCAGAAATTTATAGTGATTAGCTGCGCCGACTTCTTCAAAACCGGGTCCGACGTTGCCAAGTGTTGCTGTACAAGCAGAAAGCGCACCAAGGATCGAAATATTTTCAACCGATAGTATTACCAATACCGAGATTGCCAATATCACGAGAAATAGGAGGAAAAAGCTCGTCACACTTGAAATTACCTCTTCACTTACAGTCTTCTTATCTATCCTTACGGGAAGTACCGCTTTTGGCATAATGAGATGATTTATCTCTCTGACACTCTTTTTTAATAAAACGAGAATCCTGATTACTTTTATGGATCCGGTGGTAGAACCTGCGCACCCGCCTATAAACATTACGGTAAGTAATGCGAAAACGGCGAATTGTGGCCAGAGACCAAAATCTGTAGAGCTGAAACCGGTACCGGTCAATATGGAAACTACTTGAAATGCCGAGTATTTGAGAGCTTCGAGATATCCCGGATATTCGCGCGCCCAGAGGTCAAAGCTGACTACCAGGATAAATATAATAATCAGGGTTATGAAGAACCTGAACTCAGAGCTCTGTAAGAGTTTTGAAAATTTGCCTGTGAAAAACAAGTAGAGCAGGAGGAAGTTTGTGCCCCCGATAACCATAAAAATAATTACTATAAATTCCACTACGGAGCTGTCGTAAGCGCCGATGCTCGCGTTGTAAATCGAAAAGCCCCCTGTGGATATAGTGCTGAAGGTCGTGGTTATCGATTCAAACGCACTCAAGCCTGCAATATATAGAAGTACCATCGAGAGCGCGGAAAGGGCCACATAAATGAACCACAGTTTTTTTGCGGTGTCCGCAATCTGCGGGGTAAGTCTTTCAGCCGTCGGCCCCGGGGCTTCAAGGCTCATGAGCTGCATGCCTCCAACGGAGAGCTTGGGCAATACAGCAATGGCTAGCAGGATAATACCCATGCCGCCGAGCCACTGTGTGAAGCTCCTGTAAAAAAGCAGGCCGCGCGGCAGGACCTCTATATCAGATATAACCGTAGCCCCAGTGGTTGTGTATCCGGAGATCGATTCGAATATCGCATCTATGGGGCTGAAAACGGAGGGGAGAAAAAGATAAGGTAAAGAACCGAACAAGCTTGCCGCAATCCAGCATGAAAGTGCGATAAAGAACGCGTCTTTTCTGTAGAGCTCTTTTGCTTGTTTGGCTTCTTTAGTCGCTTTTTCTACTGCAAGGCCCAGGGCGGAGGTCGTAAAAGCCGTAAGCAAAAATATATACCAATCGGTGTCTCTGTAAATTATTGAGCAGATCGCAGGTAGTAACTGTAGTAATCCAAAGAATTTCAGGAATGTGCCGACTACATGGAGAGACAGTTTAATGTTCATGTTGTTTCACATAGTACGCTACACCGGCCTGAGCTGCATGTCAGCTTTTGCCGCATGTAATCGGTTGTGAACTGTTGTTTTCGTAATATTCGCTTAGTCTGGCTACATAGGAATAATATATCAATATTCTTCTATATCAATAATCCGGGGATGTATATATGAGGGATTGCCTAAACGCCAGCGCAGAGAAAAAGAGCAGTAACCCTCCTTCTCTTGCCCATGTTTATTTTAGGAATCAATTTGGCACTCAGACTCTAATCGGTCTATCTTTGTTTTAGAAGGTCCCTGATTTCACCCAAGAGCTTCTCTTCGTTAGAGGGCTTGGGCGGGGCTTCGGGCCCGGCCTCTTTTTGTTCTCTCATATTGTTAAGGCCGCGTATTAGAACAAAGACGGCAATTGCCACTATTAAAAAGCTTATAACCGTGTTTATAACGCGCCGTAATTTATCGTTACTGCCCCCGCGTCCCCGGCATCGCGAACTCTTTGAATTCGTTTAGCATCATTCCCTCGGTTATCTAGGTTTTATTATCTTGGAATTTTTGAGTGAGTATAACAAATATGTATTGAAAACAGATCGGGTTTTTTAATTTTGGACATCGATGTATCGTAGCCTGTGAATTAAGGGCTAACAGTTAAATGGTTTCTTGGATTGACTGCTTGAGTGTGTGCTCAGTAGGATGTGTCGTGGTCGTGAGGGCTTGAAATACCTTGCGGGACGCATTTGTCATATAGTCCGCCGTTGTGCGAGCAGGAAGCGCCCGTATCACAGACGTATCCTTCCCAGCAGTCAGCGCGAGGGTCTTCGGGATTATGCGTGCAGTCGCAAAGAGGTACAGCCATGATGACTTCGGGCTGTTTCGAGCAGCCAGAGAATATTGCGATACTTATCAGAAGAAGCGGGACTAGTAGAGCTGTGAGATAAATTCTGGACATATATGCCTCCTGTCGGTTCCGTAACAGATATTATACCGATAAATCAGAGTAGAGCTAAAGCTTTCTTTTATGATGAAAGTACAGGCGGTCTGCCTAGTTATTA
>QIHJ01000287.1 GCA_003229065.1 Candidatus Dadabacteria bacterium | reverse complement strand
AATTTCTCTAACTCTTTCGCCGATACCAAAAAATTCACGAGTCCTATCTGAGCCGCCCTTTCTGCGCTAATCGCTTTACCGACAAGAAATAGCTCTTTTGTATAACCGGGCCCGATAAGGTTCATGAATTTCTTCACACCTCGGTAGGAATAGACAACGCCTAGCTTTGCAGGGGGCATACCGAGTAACGAGCCTTCCGCGATGACCCTGATATCGCTTGTTACGGCAATCTCAAGCCCCGCGCCGAACACGTGCCCGTTTATCATTGCGATGACAGGGTAAGGAAACTCCTCTATCGCTTTGACTGCCATGGGGAGCGGGTTTTCACCCTCATGGTTCCTTATCATATCGTCTTTCCCGATTGCCGATATGTCATAGCCCGAGGAAAACGCTTTATCTCCCGTGCCGGTAATAACAACGCACTTCACTTTGCGTTCATCCCCGAGTCTCTTAAGCGTACTTTCGATCTCAAGGAGCATATTGGGAGTAAGTAAATTTCTCTTTTCGGGTCTATTGAGCCTGATTGTGCATATAGCCCCTTTTTCTTCAACTACAAGTTCATCTGTGACGGACATAGCCTTTTCCTATATACTTAAAACCGGTTATGGGATTAGTATCTGAGCGGGGTGATATTTTGTCAAATCAATTGCCCTCGGGTTACACATAACTAGAGCAAACGTAAAAATTTAGTTATTATTATCCGTCTAATGAATTAGGAGAGTGATATAATGCCGCTATTTGAATATGAATGCGATGAGTGCATGGAGAGATATAACAAGGACATAGACGTCCTTGTAGCGAAACTCAACAAGACCAATGCGACTAAGATAAAGAATAGTAACAAGGGTTTCACTTATATAGAGGTTACAGATGGGAAGAAGAAGGAGCCTTTGTTTGCCCTGGGTGAAAAGAGCGACAGCAGGGCGCTCAGGAGATTTAAATATACTCTCGATAAAAATAAAGTTCTTTATCTTGAGCTTAAGAATTTTAGATTCAGCGAGCTTATATACGATAAGAAGGATGAGAAGAAGCTCAGGTGTCCGATATGCAGTGGCAAGGGTGTGCAGAGAGTGTTCTCAACGTTTAAAGCCATATTTGATGATAAGAGTAAAAGGGCGCCCGGACCTAAAGACGAGCTCCGTTGGCATATGGAGTACAAGGAGCAAAAAGACGAAGAGCAGCGAAACGATTGGGTCGGCCAGGACCATTTAAACCAGTATTTCAACAGATAATAGATTCGGAGGAAGCAGATGCCGCTTTATGAATATGAGTGTAAAACTTGCAGGAAGAATGTTGACGATTCTTTAGCAGTAATCGGTAAAAAGGCTGATAAGAAAACCGTAACCGAACTGGTTAAGAAGTACGACAATATAAACCATATCGGTGTTCTCGATATAGAGAAAGAGGACGTTGTAGGCGAACACGGCGAGCGCGATGGGGACGCTGTCGATTTGAATTTTTACCTGAATGAAGGCGCCACTATGGTATTCATGAATCTCAGGAAAAACTTTCGTTTTTCAGAGCTTATATATGAAGAAAAGGATGAGAAGAAAGTAAAGTGCCCGTTTTGTAACACTAAAAAAGTTGAGAAAGTCGTGTCGAGTTTTGCTTTTACGAGTGATCTTTCAACCAATATGCCAAAACCGGATCTTTCTAACCTGCCGCCATCAGTCAGAAACAAGACTAAGATCGGGCAATATATAGAAGAGAAAGACAGGCCCAAGAAAAATAAATAAGAATAAAAAATAGGTAACCTTATTGTTCTGTATGATGTACCATAAGTAGAAAAAGGGGGGATGGGTCGATGGTTCAAAATTACCTAAGCCAAATATACAAACTAACCAAAATCACTACACGGTATCTTACGCTCTTGTCAGTATGCTCAATACTTCTGTTTTCTCTGGGCTGTGATGAGAATAATAATATGATCAATGGCGAAGGGTCATCAGGAGACTCTTCGAATGTAGAAGTCGATACTACAGCGCCTAATTTCACATCCGAGCCTGTAGTTACAATGGCGCCGAATCCAAGCACCCCCCTTGCAGGATTACTTGAGCTCGAAACGGACGAGCCTACTACAGTATCTGTAGCGGTTACGGAAAACACCACAGCAAGTAATTCCCAAACAAGAGGCGTTTTCGACTCATCGACTATTGAGTTTGATGATCTGTCTATAGAGCATTCCCTCCCATTACTAGGATTTACTCCCGGCGGCAGTTTCACGCTGCAGATCACAGTAACTGACAAATTCGGGAACCAGAGGGTTTTCGATCAACCGCTGTTCGTAAGCACGGACCCGCTGCCTGAGGATTTTCCCCCTATAGAGGTGGCGACAAGTAATCCTGAGAAAATGGAGCCTGGCGTGACCTTATTTGATATAGGTGCAAGAGGGGTAAACATTTCATTCGGTGAAGCTTTAATAGCGGTCAACGAGCTGGGGGACGTGGTTTGGTACCATAAGCCTACTGCAGGAGCAAGCGACGCCCGAATGTTGCCTAACGGGAATATACTTTTCATAGCTCCCCAGGCACCGAATGAAATTATTGAGATGGATATGCTTGGCAACATAATAACAAGATGGAATTCCGCTCTTACATCCGGATTTGGTCCGGACAGTATTCCCGTCATGACCAACACTTTTCATCACGAAGTGTTGGTCATGGAGAATGGTAATTTGCTCACTCTAAGTGTTGAGCTGGTTGTTATAGATAACTACCCTAGCAGTGATACAAACCCCGAGGCCCCGCTTGAGACTTCGTTTGTCGCGGGCGACCTTATTGTCGAGTTCAGCCCTGACGGTACAGTAGTAAACCAGTGGTCTGTGCTCGATTTACTCGATCCTTTCAGAATCGGATACAACTCCCTGGGTGGTTTTTGGAATAATCTATTCTCTGATACTACGGAAGTTACCAGGGACTGGAGTCACGGTAACGCTGTGATTCATGACCCCACAGATGACAGCATATTAGTCTCTCTACGCCATCAGGACGCTGTGATCAAATTCAGCAGACAGACTGGGGAATTAATATGGATACTCGGCACGCACCAGAACTGGGATCCATTTATATTCGGTGATTACTTGTTTAATCCGGTGGGCGCAGAGTTCCTTTGGCAGCACCATCAGCATGCCCCGACAATAACTCCTAGTGGGGATATTATTATCTTTGATAACGGTAATTTTAGAGCGAGCCCATTTGATGAGAAACTACCACCGGCGGTGAATTTCAGCCGTGCGGTTCAATTTCAAATAGATGAAGCCAATATGGAGATAAGACAAGTTTGGGAATATGGTGAGTTCGCGGATGAGATTATCTATACCCCCTTTATTGGTGATGCTGATTATATGGTTGAGACCGGTAACGTGCTTATTACTTTTGGGGGTATTACACTGGACAGTGAAGGTGTGCCTACAGATACAGTTGTACCTTCAAAAGTATCAGCCAGAATTGTAGAGGTAACTCATGAAACTCCTGCAGAAATAGTCTTTGAGCTGTCTATAGTAGATAATACGCCTGATTTAAATAACGGATGGACGATTTATAGATCGGAAAGGCTCCATAGTCTATATCCAGAGCAATAAACCGCTTATCAAGTTTCCTCTCTGTAAGCTTCCTTGGGTTTGCCGAACCTTCGGCCGAGCTCCTGAAATATATCCGCGGGAGAAATACCCGCATATGACAGCGCAATTAGCGAGTGAAACCATAAGTCTGCGGTCTCATATACAATCTCTTTTTTATCACCGTTCTTTGAGGCGATTATTACTTCTCCCGCTTCTTCCCCGATTTTTTTAAGTATTTTGTCGAGCCCCTTCTCAAAAAGCCCGCTTACATACGAGCCTTCTTTGGGGTTTCGTTTGCGGTCGTCTATCACGCCGTAAACATCTTGAAGAGTTTTTCCTGATCTCTCCGAGCCGAATCCGGGGGCGGTCGTTTCCTCCTTGTCTGCAGATCTATAAAAACAAGTGCGCTGACCTGTGTGGCATGCAACCCCTTTTTGGTCTACTTCCACTAATACCGTGTCGTTATCGCAGTCTATATACATGGCTTTTACGCTTTGTGTGTTCCCGGATTCTTCCCCCTTCATCCAGAGCTTTTCCCGGGAGCGGCTCCAGAAATGGGTATTCCCGGTCTCTACGGTCTTTTGTAGTGATTCTTTGTTCGCGTAAGCAAACATGAGCACCTGCCCGTTTGCGGCATCCTGTACTATTACTGGGACCAGGCCCTTATCGTCATACTTGATATCATCTAAATCCATTTTGATACCTCCGAATGTAATATTAACTAAATACTTGGCTAATTCCGAGGCCGGAGCTCAGTCTCTTTACTTACCCCCTTTATTCACTTATAGTTTAATAGTAAGAAATATCGTACGGAGAGGAATATAAATGGCAAGAGTAACTATTGAAGATTGTCTTGAAAAAGTCGTTAACAGGTTCGCACTGTCTGTGGCGGCGATGAAAAGAGCGAGACTTTTGGTTAAGGGAGCTGTTCCTCTTTCTGAAGAAACCGACAATAAAGACGTTGTTACAGCTTTAAGAGAGATTGCTGAGGAAAAAGTTAAAGTTGTATACCCCGTAGGTCAGGACGAATATTAGATTCACCTAAATCTGATTAAGGAATTTAATTTCGGATCTGATCCGTACTCAAAATCGATTTATTACTACTATTAAAACTTGTAGTTTAGAGATTCTCCTGGCTAGGAATCCGTCTAAGAGGAGTCTTTAGTATATAAATGCTGATCGGCATCGATACTGGAGGGACATTTACCGACTTCGTTTTATATGACGGTAGAGAGCTCCGTACTCATAAAGTACCCTCGACTCCGGAAGATCCCTCAAAGGCTATTTTATCAGGTCTCCGGTATATTTCAGAGATCAGTACTCAGGATATGGATATTGTCCACGGCAGCACAGTTGCTACAAATGCGCTTCTTGAGAGAAAAGGCGCACGGATTGCGCTAGTTACAACTGAGGGCTTTGAAGACGTAATCGAAATCGGAAGGCAGAACAGGGGTGAGCTA
>QIHJ01000138.1 GCA_003229065.1 Candidatus Dadabacteria bacterium | reverse complement strand
CCCTCTTGAGCTTGCCGTCGCTGACCATTTTACGAAGCACTTTCTTTAGAATCGGCCTAGCTTCTTTAGGCATACCAAGATGCTTGGATATATCCTTAGACCTCATCGTTTTGTACTTCGAGTTTTTAAGAAGTCTTTCTATCTCTTTTTGTTTGGGAACTTTCATATATGTATCTCTGATGAGCGTTTGAAACGCCTTTTAAGAAAAAATGTTATTGTGCAGATAGATTGATCTGAAGATTAAATACATAAGCTAAGCTTAAGACAGTGTAAGATTACATATATTGTCGAATAAATACAAATGAAGGGGCTCATCGGGTCTGTTGCTTAAGGTGTGGCTTTGGGGCTGTAACGATAAAACATTTGAACATAAGGGGAAATTCAGATAAAATTCTTTCAGCCATATTCGTGATAGAACTTGTCGGGAGGAATATCAGTTGCTCAGAAAAAATTTACCTGGCGGAATTTTAATATGTCTCATACTATTTTCATTTATAGCAGTAGGACTTTACCTGGGAATATCCTTAAATTGGCCCGCTTATTTTAAAGGGCTCGCAATAGTTGCAGTCATTGCATTCATAATTTCGGCAATTATTAACTCTGTTCCTGCCGGAAGAGATAAGAGCTGACTTCCATTATTTAACATCTAAATCAGATTACGGGGTTATTATAAGACCGCCCTCCGGGCTCTTTTGCGGCTCCGCTTCATCCGGGTAGTAGCGGAGGATATGAATCAGGTAACTCTTTTGGTTGGAACCATTTTCCATGTAGAACTTGGCTTCGGTTAGGAATTCTTCTATGACGTGTGAGGCGAAGTCCAGAGTTACCCGATTGCCCCCGACGTCCGGCTTAATCTTTATACTCGGATATTACCGAGAGCATACTTTCAGAAATTACATTCGCATAACTATTGTCACCCTGGTGCTGGTATATAAAACCCTTTTTTTCAGTTTCAAGTGTTTTATTCAAAAGCTCAAGCGCCTTTACCAAATCCTCGTTCTTAATTTCATTATTTTCACGAAAGGCTCTTGCAAAAGTCATCTCCAGACTGGCGAATATTTCAGGGTTACGACCGTAGAGCTCGGCCCTACGTACATAGGTACCTGCGCCCTCCTTACGTATACGCTGATGCATAATCTTCATATGGTGCTGTTTCTGGCCCTCTACAAAATACCGGCAGTCAAGCGGGCAGTTGATCTCGACTCCCCTCTTCTCCCCGCAGCACACAGGGCAAATC
This sequence comes from Candidatus Dadabacteria bacterium, assembly GCA_003229065.1. GTDB lineage: Bacteria > Desulfobacterota_D > UBA1144 > Nemesobacterales > UBA2774 > UBA2774. The sequence continues at coordinate 3,788 of QIHJ01000138.1, read as the reverse complement.
TCGGCCCTTTTGGCCGGACAGTATCGCTTGGGTTTCCGTTTTTCACAAAGTAGGCATTTCATAGAAAATTAAGAGAGGGCCCTGGGCGTAACGTTTTCCCTTATCCACAGGGTTATATCATCCGTTGAAGCGCCAGGCTCAAACACTGCCTGTACTCCTTTTTCTTTCAGTGATTCTATATCTTCTTTTGGAATAATACCGCCGCCGAAAACAGTTTTATCATCAATTCCGTGCTCTTTTAACAGTCGCAGAATTTCAGGGAAAATATGGTTATGCGCACCGGAAAGAACACTTATACCCAAAGCGTCCACGTCTTCCTGAATAGCCATTTCAACAACTGTCTCGGGTGTATTGTGGAGCCCGGTGTAAATGACTTCAAAGCCGGCGTCCCTGAGCGCTCTTGCCACTATTATTATTCCCCTGTCGTGACCGTCTAGCCCAACCTTGCCGAGCAAAATTCTTAGCTTTCTACTGTCGTTCATAATCATGGATTTATATTTTATTGTTATAGAGTATACACGAGAGTTATTGTTAACATAAAACCCAGAGCCGTCCTTTACGTGCTATTTTGAATTAGATATATTCTTGTGAATTAAAAATATCCCGGGTCAGAGTAAACACCGTACACTTCTCTGAAGACGTCGCTAATCTCACCAAGAGTCGCGTACTCTCTTACAGCCTGAATTATACAGGGCATAAGATTTTCTTCCTCCCTGGCAGCAACTACAATGTCCTGAAGCCTTTTTGCTACGGCCCCGCTGTCTCTCTTATCCTTTAAACGTCTGAGCTTTTCACTCTGCCCGTGCTCCACTTTTTCATCTATTTTAAGGGTGGGTATACTAATTGTTTCATCTTGAGAGCAATACTTATTGACTCCGACAATTGTTTTTACACCCTTGTCGAGCTCACGCTGGTATTTATAGGCCGAATCGGCAATCTCCTTCTGAGGGTAACTGTCTTGAATCGCATTAATAATACCTCCCATGGAATCAATTTTATCTATATAATTGACAGCCTCTTTCTCTATCCTGTCAGTGAGTGATTCTATGAGGTAGCTTCCACCTAAGGGGTCGATTGAGTTTGCGACACCGCTCTCTTCAGCTATTATCTGCTGAGTCCTGAGGGCTACTGTTACCGCCTCTTCCGTAGGCAGTGCCAGGGTTTCGTCCATGGAATTAGTGTGAAGGGACTGTGTGCCTCCGAGCACGGCGGCAAGGGCCTGTATGGTAACTCTGGCGACGTTATTAATGGGCTGCTGCGCCGTCAGGCTTGCACCCGCTGTCTGAGCATGGGTTTTCAGTAAACAAGATTTTGGATCGCTTGCGCCGAAACGCTCACGCATGATCCTGGCCCACATCCTCCTGGCTGCGCGGAACTTGGCGACCTCTTCCAAGAAGTCGTTATGAACGTTGAAGAAGAACGAGAGCCTTGGGGCGAAACTATCCAAATCGAGCCCTCGTTTAATGCCTTCTTCGACATAGCATATGCCGTCTGCTAGTGTGAACGCAAGCTCTTGTACGGCAGTAGAGCCCGCTTCACGGATATGGTACCCGGAGATAGAAACAGGATGCCATCCCGGAACCTCGTTCGCACAGAACTCCATTACATCCACAACTATCTTTACAGAAGGACGGGGAGGAGATATCCACTCCCTTTGAGCTATGAACTCCTTCAGCATATCGTTTTGGAGAGTTCCCCTGAGCTTGTCTCTACTTACTCCCCTTTTCTCAGCCATCACGATGTACATGGCAAATATGATAGCAGCCGTGCAGTTTACAGTCATTGAAGTGGTTATTTTCTCAAGATCTATTCCCTCAAATAATGCTTCCATATCGGCAAGTGAGGAAACTGAAACACCTTCTTTACCGACTTCGCCCCTCGAGCGCTCGTGGTCGCTGTCGTAACCCATGAGCGTGGGCATATCAAATGCGGTGCTGAGGCCCGTCTGACCCTGCCCGAGGAGGTATTTAAACCTCTTATTGGTATCTTCCGGAGTGCCGAACCCCGCGAACTGGCGCATGGTCCAGAATCGCCCGCGGTACATGGAGCTGTGAATTCCTCTGGTGTATGGATATGAGCCCGGAAATCCGAGATCTTTGGAATAATCAAGTCCTTTAAGCTCAAGCGGTGTAACAAGAGGGTCGATCTCCATCCCGGAGATTGTAGTAACATCACCTTCCCTTTTGGATGCACGATCATACTCTTTTTGCCAGCGTTCCTTCCCAAAAGCAATTTTTTCCGGATTATTTTTATCTGCACACATATTTACCAACACCTTACTCTAAGATTTATTATCAATTACCGCACCTACGCATCAAACTGAACGCTCGTTCAGTCTGCTTATATAAACTAACATACAAAGGTTTTAACTGTCAAGATATTAACTCGCTTGCTCCTGAGTTAAAGCTAGAGGCATGGAGGCAGCCTAAGACGTAAGCTCCTTTATAAGCCGAGCGCTTTGTGCCTTGATATAACCGTCCAGTGTGTAGCTTTTCTGAAGCGCCCAGCGCCTGAAAGCCCACATCTGGCCGAGCACCATGATGTTATGAGCGAAGAGACCCACCTGATTCCTATCTAATTTAAAGCTCCCGTCTTCTATGCCGCGATTGATGATCTCCTCAAATATATCTGTCATATCCTCCTCGGCCTTGAATATATATTTCCTGTCGTCATGCGACAGAGACTTAGTCTCCTGATAAAGAAAGACTAAATAATCCTGCATCTCGTCAATCATACGATAATAAGTGTCAATTGCGCCTTTTAAGGTCTTTACGCTGTCGGGCGTTATATGAAGAGCGGGGCGCACCCTCATCCCGAAGCTACTGTGAATGTAATCGCAGACAAGATACAGGATGTCCTCTTTTGTCCTTATATACTCGTACAGCGTGCCGACGCTCATCCCGAACTTTTGCGCGATTTCGCGTACGGTAGTCTTGTGAAAGCCTTTTTGGACAAAGAGATCGACGGCTGCCTTTACGATCTCCATCCTTCGGAGCTCTACAAGCTCTTTATCCTTAACCTGTGATTCTATTTTTTTAAGAGATTTGTCCATATCGGCGCCGTATCCGCGCTCTATAAATTGCTGCGGAGTCCGTAATTGTCTACAATAAATATATTAACAGATATGAGCGTGGATTGAATTACCGCCTGGGATATATGGGTCAATAAACGATCTATATTCAATATACGTTATCAAATCGTGCTTTACAGTGGCGGCGGTGGTGGAGGCGTTTCCATCTCTACACTTTGTGTAATACTGAAAGACACCTCTACTATTAAATCTTCTTCAGGAGGTATTGGACATATAGCAGCAAGCTCGGGAGGTATCTCAAGAAAAATCCTAGCGGTAATTACCTGTGTTCCCCCTGCTCCTCTGAACGCATTATATTGTACGAAAAACTCCCCAGCTTCTTCACTCCCTATTACAACCGGAAAAATTACATCCGCACCGCCCTCAAAGGAACCAAGCCCGGGGTTACTCAAAGACACCTCGACTTCCGTGCCGGGTTTTATACCCACGGTGGTAAAAACAAGTGTCAAGAATACATCTAGAGCCTCAGAATCAAAACTCGGTACCATTATATCCTGATTATCAGGGGGATTAATACCCACACCCTGGAGTGTAAGAGTGATAAAGTCGGCTTCGGTGTCGCCGCCGGGGGGATTGATGGTGGCGGATATATTTATAGTCGCTAATTCTCCTACACCTATGAGAATACCGGCCAGGTAGTTTACAAAAGCAATATCGTCAAAGACTACAGGGCTCGCGTCGAAAAGGCATCCCCTGA
>QIHJ01000339.1 GCA_003229065.1 Candidatus Dadabacteria bacterium | reverse complement strand
TCTTAGTGGGATTGTACTCACCCAGGCTTCCTACGGCTTTTACAGAGAATATATCGCTCTTACCGGAGCTGAACGCAACGCCGACCAGTCCTGCGCTGATTTCGGCAGTGGGGTCTGCCTCCCTCGCAATCTCCCTTGCCCTGCCTTGGCTGATGATGATGTCTTCCTCTCTTGATGCTATTATATCGTCCGCTATCTGCTCCGCCATATCGTCCGTAACTTCTATAGGCTCGCGGTTCTGCTTTTTCTCATTACCCTCTTCGAGGTCAAGTGATGCTACGGTTGCGCCTTTTATAGCAGCCATTAGTACGATTTTAGACGCTGTGGTAAAATTTATTTTTTTATCCTTTGGATAGACGGTTACAAAATGCTTAATCCTATTATAGAATTCATCGTCCATTCCGTCAATCATGCGAATCTCCTGTAAACTGTCGAGAGGGCCGTCTTTTATGCCATAGGGCTATTCTAGGCTAGTGTAAAATCCGCTGTTAGCCCCTTGTGAGTCCTGGTCGTTCTTAGCTCCAGCCAGGGGAGCGTCGAGCCAGTTAGTCAAGCTCGCTAAAAATCGCTCCGATTTGCTATCTTCTACTTCGAGATACTTAAAAAGCTCCTGGAGCTCTGTAAGCACCTGCTGGTCTACCCTGTTTGTGGAGGGACTTATCAGAGCGTTGAGGTTTACTTTTGAGCGCTCGTCGATAACTGTAACCGTTACACCTCCATCGCCGACGGGGAAAAAGGGCACGTTTATCGCCCAGTAGCCCTCTGAGTTGTCCACACCCAGACTGAGAGTCGTCGAAACGTCGGTAAGCTCCTCAAGCGCCTGTGCTTTCAGAGTGCCGGCAGCGACATGAATGCCCGATTTAGCTATATAGCGGGCTCTCATTTGATCTTTGGTATTGGAAGATATCTCAGTGTCGATATGAGTGAAATATATCATGTCTCCGACCAATATTGTCAGGATGGCTATGATAATTATCACCAGCACCAGCACTATCCCTTTTTCAGACTCTTTTTTCCTGACTTTTTTTAGTTTGTACTTTATAGCCTTCATTTGTGTATGCATTTCCCTTTGTATTAGTATAGCTAATTTCCGTCCATTACCGGTATTACTACAAGCGCGTTGAACTCTATGTCTTCTCCTCTGGGGCTTCTCATGATTAAGTTTATATTCACAGCGTCCGGCAGTGACAGGGTATTATTTGAATCCCACTCTACTGTAATATCGTCGGTCCCGAGATCAAGCTCTGAGCTGCCTATATAAGTGAGCGTAAACCCTACTATGCGCTCGGACAGAGCAAACTGAGTACCCCCTGTTTCAGTGCCCATTCTGGGGTTGTCCCTTCTCATTAGCGCAAATAGCTCAGAATCGGGCAGGGGTTCGACAAAATAACTGATCTCCGTTTGATCAGATTCCCTCGCGTCCGGGGTCGGAGTCCTGGAGAGTGAGGTGAACGTGAGGGTGCTGAAATCCCCGTTTTTCGAGCCCTCAAAATACTGGAAGCTTGTGTCTCTAGATTCAGATGTGACGTTTCCTCTCTCGAATGCCGTCGCAATATCCTTTGTCATTTTCGACATTACCACTCTGGATTCATGATAGAGCTCGAGCTCCTGCTCGACCCTTTCCTTGGCCCTTATTATCTGAAAAAATGAGGCATAGAGTATAGTCAGAACTATCGACGCTATAAATACCGCAACAAGTACCTCTATAAGGGTAAATCCCTTATCTGTAGTTTGATATGGCCGTCGCAACTGTAAATTCCTTTTGTCCTTCATCCCAGGTTACCGTTAAAAGCACCACCCTGATCTCGGTGCCGAGTTGCTCTATATCATAGGGCAGTACAGTCAGATACCAGTTAAAGCCCGGCGCTTCTTCAAACACTCCCTGCTCCTCCCCCACCTCCGGATACCCGGCAAGCTCGATCTCGCCCATCTTTTGCTGAGCAAGGGAGGATGCAATGGAAAGGTTTTTCGAGCGGGCGGCCATTAATAAATTTTTGTTGACCGCTCCGAGCAATATAGCAAGGGACGCTCCCAATATTGCAACAGCGATAATGACCTCGAGGAGGGTAAATCCTCCCATGCCGGATGACCGCCCCCCTTTACCTGCAAGCATGTGAACGTCTTCATGAACTTTAATTTTGTTATCGCCTGAGGAGCTCGACATATTCGTTGTACACCCTTGTCCCGCCGGTATACGGCTTTGTTTCCAGAGTATAGTTTTTGTTCTCGTCATCAGTCTTCAAGTGGATTGCCGCGGGTTCTACGAACCCCGTAGGTAAGAAGAGTATGAACTCCTCGTCATCATCCAGTGTGCTTCGTCCGATACTCCGCTCGGTTACAACATCTCTGAAATATACGCCGTTTGGGAGCTTCCGCACTCTGTGGTAGGGATCTGTTGATTTTACGTATTCGTCCCCGCTCAGTGTCTCTATCCAGTACTCGTTTTCCTCTATATTAAAGGCGAGCTTGTATATATTTTTTTTGAACACCGCTTCGTTATAGAGATATTTTATGGTAGCCGTCAGGCTACTTGCAGCGCTCTTGATGTTTATCTCAGTCCCGGTCTTAATTTTCGGGAGTGCAATCATGACAAAAGCCGCTATCAGCAATATGACTACCATAAGCTCTATGAGCGTGAAGCCCCGGTCTTTATTCATTGAATGGTGCGGCTTGAGATATCGTCCTCGGTCTGCTCTACGGCGTCTTCACCAAAAGATATTATCTCGTAGCTGCCGTCACCCGTCTGATCCGGGCCTATGTAAATAAATTCGCTCTTCCAACCGTCAAGCGGTACCTGGTCGCCGTCAAGATATGCTTCCTTGGAGTAACAGCACGGTTCTCTTCCAACGGTGGGTATCTGTATAAGAGCGTCCAGCCCCTGCTGCGTCTCCGGGTAAAAACTGTTATCCAGCTTAAAGAGCTTTAGTGCGCCTTCCAGGCTCTTAATCTGAATTTTGGTTTGTTCTACTTTTGACTTATTGAAACTACCCATTACGTTTGTGCCCACGATATATGCGAGCCCTGCTATTATCAGCAGAACAACCATAATCTCAATAAGTGTGAAACCGCCTTGTGCCTTCATTTGAGTACTACCTCCTTAACCAATGGTTGATGTTAAATTAAATATGGGCAGCAGCACAGCAAATACGATGAAGCCCATAATTGCGCCTATTATTACTATCATAACAGGCTCGAGTAGAGAAGTCAGAGTCGAGACCATGGTATCGACCTGCTGGTCGTAAATGTCTGCAACCTTAACAAGCATCTCTTCCATTTCACCCGTCTGCTCTCCGACTGCTATCATACGGGTTACAAGCGGCGGGAATACGCCGCTGTCCCTGAGCGGCTGCGCCAGGCTTGCTCCTTCCCTTACGTTAATTCTTACCTCTTCTAGAGTCTTGCCGTATACCTCGTTACCCATAACCGCCTCACCTATCTCAAGGGCGTCCAGAAGCGGGATTCCGCTTGAGAGAAGAGTCCCCAGGGTGCGTGTAAACCTCGCTATCACAACCATAGTCGTGATCTTGCCGAACACGGGGATCTTAAGCGACAGACGGTCAAAAAACATCTTACCCCGCTCCGTTTTATTAAAGCGCAGAGCAGCGAAAATGGTTACGGCAAGTAGTATCAGCATAAAAAGTATATTGTTGCTCAGAAACTCGCTTATACTAACAAGTATAACAGTCATCAGAGGAAGAGCGCTATCGCTCTCTTCAAATATTTTGGCGATTCTTGGAATTACAAAAGTCATGGTGAAAAATAGTACTCCACCGCCAATAACAAACATAAATATCGGATAGATAAGCGCACCTCTGACACGAGAGGTAAGAGCAGCCTGCTTCTCGAGAAAATCCGCAAGTCTCAAGAGAACTATGTCAAGGGTACCGCTTGCCTCTCCGGCCCTTACTATATTTATGTAGAGGTCCGAGAATATGTTCTGGTGCTCGCCCAGTGCGTTAGCCAAAGAGCTGCCTTCGCTTATCCTGTCCTTTACCTGCGTAAGCACCTGACCGAGCCTCTTGTCTTCAGTCTGCTCGGAAAGCGCAGTGAGAGAGGCCTCTAGAGGAAGCCCGGCCGATATCAAAGTGGAGAATTGTCTGGTGGTTACGGCAAGCTCCGCAATATTTATACCTTTAAAAGGAAAAATACTCCGGGCTCGCCCTTCTTTTACTTCATTTAAGGAGGAAAGAAAAACACCCTGGCGTTTTAGCTTGTCTGTTGCGCCTTTGGGTGAATCGGCATCAATAATACCCTGCACCGATTTCCCGGCCCCGTCTATTGCTTTGTACTTATATACCGGCATATTTTATTATTGTGAAATTGTATATTAACCCATCTGCCCTAACTAGTATGGCTTAAGCACTAACATTCTCTTCATCTGTTACGCGTATTACTTCGTCTACAGAAGTCTGTCCCTTTATTACCCTGTCCGCTCCGTCTTGCCTTAGTGTCGTCATGCCGTGCTCGACTGCGCTTTTCTTTATCTGCCCCGAGTCGACATGGCTTAGTGTTAAATTCCTGATTTCGTCGTCGATCAGAAGCATTTCGAATATTGCCATTCTCCCGCTATAGCCCGTGCCAAAACACTTTTCACAGCCCTTTGCACGGTATAGTATGCCGTCAACGAGCTCCTCGGGCTTTAAGCCTATCCGCAGCAGCTCGTCTGAATGGGGCTCATAGGGCTCCTTGCAGGAATGGCAGAGAATACGCAGGAGTCTCTGTGCAATTACGGCCATAAGGGCTGAAGCAACGAGGAACGGTTCGATTTCCATATCTATTAATCTGGTGATGGCACTTGCGGAATCGTTTGTGTGCAGAGTCGAGAACACCAGGTGTCCCGTAAGCGACGCGTGAATCGCTATGTCGGCTGTTTCTTTGTCACGAATCTCACCCACGAGTATTACGTCCGGGTCCTGACGCAGTATGGATCTGAGGCCGTTTGCGAAACTCAAGTTTACTTTGGAGTTTACCTGTATCTGATTGATCCCCTGTATCTGATATTCGACGGGGTCCTCTACGGTTATGATTTTTTT